>JBDRLS010000150.1:0-8009 GCA_043812875.1 Nanobdellota archaeon | reverse complement strand
CTTTCGTTTCAGCTCAGAAAGATCCTTCGCCCCGACCAAGAACATGCCCACTTTGATCTGGTCGATGACCGATTGAAGGTAATCCTTGACTCCCTCACTTCCGCCTTGCTCCTGCGCCTTCAGCACAGGATAGGCCATGGCAGCCAGATCAGCTCCAAGAGCAAGTGCCTTCACGATATGCAATCCTGTGCGCATCCCTCCGGATGCGACTATGGGGCCCTTGAATGATTTCCTGCATTCCAGGATGCTCACTGCGGTCGGCACGCCGACATCCCAGAATGCCTCGCCCAACTCCTGGTTTCCGCGAAAGGACTCTACTCCGATCCATGTCGTACCCCCTGCACCTTGGACATCGATGGCTTTGATACCTGTATCACTCAACTTCATCGCTACATCAGAGATGATGCCATTCCCCACTTCTTTCACATAGACAGGTATGGAAAGATAATCGCAAAGTGCGGTCAGATGATCAATGGCTTGGGAAAAATCACTCTCTCCTTCGGGCTGCACAGCCTCTTGCGCCGCGTTGAGATGGACTGCAAGGGCGTCTGCGCCAATGGCATCAACTGAGTCCTTGATTTTTTGTGGAGAAAGCGTCTTTACCTGGGCGATACCGATATTCCCTGCGAGGAATATGTCAGGAGCAACGGTACGGACATCATAGGTTGAAGTTAATCCTTTGCTTTCAATCATTGCTCGCTGGCTTCCAACGCCCATGCCTAATCCCAGCATCTTACATGCCTGTGCAATATCAGTGTTGATCTTCCCAGCTTCCGGTATCCCGCCGGTCATGCCCGATACCATCAGAGGAGCATTGAACCTCTTGCCGAGAAAGGACGTCTCAAGCGAGACCGATCCCTTATCAAAGTCAGGAAGCGCATCATAGACCAGATCGACATCTTCAAACTGCACACTTTCTAGTCCAGTGGTCTTTGTCCGGAACTGGACCATCTTGTTCAAGACAATCTCAATATGCTCCCCCTTCCGTTTCTTTGTTTCATCCATGATAGACACCCTTGTCTGAGAGAGAGACATCAACAAGATGCCCCTCTTCGTGCAGCGCACGTTTCATATGCTCCTCAGCCTCGGCAGAAAAGCACACGCCGATTGCACAATCGCCAACGCCGGCCCCAGAAAACTTGGCTGCCCCGAATCCATCCATGAGATTGATGACAGTGTTCAACTCAGCTGATTCAAGATCAAGCCCAGAGCGCTCTCCTAATAACTTTAGAAGAAGCCGATTGTCCTTAAGCCCTGCGATTATCTCTTCCTCATCTTTTTTCACAATCGCTTGAACAATCTGCTCAGATGTCTTGCTTATCCTTCCAATGAGATAATCATAATCAGCAAGATGTTTTGCCTTATAATCCCTCATCTTCAAGACAAGCTCCTTGGTTGAGGCGCTTATACCAGAAAATCCGACGACCAGCCTGAATGATTCAGGGAGAGGCAAAGGCTGTATCAAGAGATGCGGCCAGTCCATAGCGACAAGTTCATTCAAAGGCCTGCCGAGTTGGCCGCTGAGCCACGACCCGTCAAACCGCTTGTACTGGATGGCTCCGCCGTAGCATGATGCTGCGATGTCAAAAGCTGATCCGATCTTGCCTTGGGCATGATAATGGGAGATGCAGGCTAACTTATACAGCCGAAGACGATCCTCATCTGATTCAGTGGCAAGGCCGTGTAACTGTAATATCCCTGCAATGGATGCAACAGTCAGCGCGGCGCTGCTCCCGAAGCCGAGCTTGACCTCTCCTTGATCCCCATTTCCAAAAGTCTGCTCTGATGAAACAGAGAGATGAAAAGGAATGATCTCCTTTTTCTCACAAAGATAAATCAAAGCGGTCTCCACAGCATGTTTCAGCTCAGAAAGCCTTCCTTCTTCTGGTAGATCAATGAGTTTGAGCTGTTTGCCATCAAAGACAGCCTTTGTCTTCAGCGAAAGGTTCTTTGCCTCGAGCACAATCGAATCATTGGTCTTGATATCAGCGCTGACAAAACGATCAACGGCGAGCACAATGCTCGGATTTCCTAATTCAAGCACTGACCATTCTCCTGAGAGCATCAGCTTCCCGGGGGCGCGGGTGATCATGGTTTCCCCCCGATTGTGCTTATTATGACCTGATAGCCTGCCTTCGAGAGTGCGGATGCCACCTTATCTTGGTGATGAGGTGTTAAAGCGATGATGAACCCTCCGAAGCCTGCGCCAGTGATCTTCGCGCCGCTCGCTCCAGCCTCTTTGGCTATAGTGATTGCCCTCTCAGTCCGTTCATCTGAGACCCCGAAGTCACGGAGCAGGGCATGATTCATATCCATGAGATGACCAAGCTTTTGAAGATCCTTGTTCTCAATCGCCTGTCTAGCATCGTAAGCGATCGCTGCTGCAGCTAAAGAATGTTTTGTGAAAAGTCCAGGATTCCGTTCCTTAACCTGGCGGAAATGCATGATGGCATCTTTTGTCAATTTATTACGAGGAACGCCGGCGAGCACGATGGGGATCTCGACCGGATCGAGATTGGTGAACCCGGACTGTTTAGCATAAAATATCATTGTTCCGAAGGTCGCGACAGTGTTGTCAATTCCCGAAGGACGCTCATGATTGACGACCTCGCCGGAATAGGCAGCGTCGTTGATTTCCTCGTCGCTGAGTTTCAATGAGAAGAGATCATTCAATGCCCTGGCTGCTGCAGCGCAGAATGCAGCACTAGAACCGAGGCCCATGCTTAAGGGGAGATCGCCTTTGACGTGGAGCTTGAATCCGTCAGATATGCCTAAATGCTCGGCTATGGCAGCCTTGACAGCCCAATCACTCTCTCGGTGAGCCTTCAATGTTTTCTTATCAGCCATCTCAGCCATGATTTCTATCTTTTGCGAAAGAGGTGCTGCAATGCCGGGATTGCCATACACAAGGAAATGCTCCCCGAAAAGGATCACCTTCCCATAGCCGCTATGCCAGTTCGAATTTGTAGCCATACACGATCGCTCCCTCCTCAACATTGTCCTGCAATTTCCTGAATATCTTCCGGACTTTCACTCCGATGGCAATGCCCGGAGCATCAATGATCTGCGTCAAAAGCCGCACTCCGTTTGTGAGGTCGACAAGAGCGATATGATAAGGCCCATCAAAACCCTTCGGTCCGACAGCGACTTCTGAGAAGGAGACGATTGTGCCCTCATGAGGCATTGATTCACCCATGAGATTCCCCTTTGACCGGCATTGAACACAAATGGTCCTCGGAGGGAAATAGGGTGTATCACAAGTCGTGCATCGATTGCCCTCCAAGCGATATCGCTGAGGAAGCTTCCGCCATTGCATGGGCACTGAATCCATCATCGCTTCCCCTCCAGTGTCTTGTAGAGATGGATGACGACAGTCGCTCCAGAGCCGCCGACATTATGGCTCAATCCGACATGCGCACCAGGGACCTGCCGTTTTCCTGCCTGCCCGGTCAGCTGCCAATAGATCTCAGCCGCCTGTTTGATGCCTGTTGCCCCGACAGGATGCCCGCATGCTTTGAGACCGCCGGAGGGGTTGATCACTGTCTTCCCGCCATATGTCATTAAGCCGTCTTCAGTCGCCTTTCCCCCCATGCCTTTTGATATAAATCCTAGGTCCTCGATAGCCATGATTTCTGCAATGGTAAAACAGTCATGCACCTCAGCAACTTGAATGTCCTGTGCAGTGAGCCTAGCCTGGCTGAGCGCGTCCTTCATTGCATGGGTCGTGGCCATTAATCCGGTAAGTGTTGAACGGGAGGCCAATGCAAGAGTATCTGATGCCTGCGCTGAGCCGATGATGGTAACTGACTGCTCTTTGAGTTTCTGGGCAATGCTGCTCTCAGCGAGGATGACCGCTGACGCGCCGTCTGTGATGGGAGAGCAGTCGAGCAGCTTGAGGGGGGAGGCAACCATGCCGGAGTCCATGACTTGCTGCACAGTGATCTCTTTCCGGAACTGCGCATTGGGATTGTTGAACGCGTGCTTATGGTTCTTTACAGCGACGGATGCCATCTGTTCCTCTGTCGTCCCGAAGTCATGCATATGTCTTCGAGCCATGAGTGCGTATAAAGCAGGGAATGTCGCCCCGTGGAAGAGCTCGCTCTCCTGATCCCCGGCCCCGCCGAGGGTAAAGCTTGCATCGCTAACACTGACCTCAGTCATCTTCTCGACCCCACCGACAGCGACGATATCATATTGTCCAGAGGCAATGGCATGGTAGGCGTTGCGCAATGCGACACCTCCTGATGCGCATGCGGCTTCAACACGGGTACTCGGAATTGGATTCAACCCGAGCTGATCGGCGATGAGCGCTCCGATATGCTCTTGGCCGATGAACCGTCCAGAGGCCATGCACCCTGTGTAAAGCGCTTGGATCTGCTTTCCGGAAATGCCTGCATCCCGGACAGCTGAAAGCCCTGCCTCGACAATAAGGTCGCGGAAGCCCCTGTCCCAGTGCTCCCCAAAGGTTGTCATGCCCGCTCCGATGATTGAGACCTGTCTCATGACTTCAGCTTCCCCCGGTGGATGATGTATTGTGCATAGTCGATGTAGGATTTGTTCTGGATCATGGACCTAATGGGGATGGAAGCACGCCGTTTTTCAAGCTCGTCAGTGACTGTAAAGATGAATGCATCGCTCCCCGCACCCGACCCGTAGCTGGTGACGAGAATACGTTCTCCTGCTTTCGCGACATCGAGGACCGCTGCGAGTCCGAGCATCGAACTTCCTGAGTAAGTGTTCCCGATCAGGGGACAGAGCAAGGATGCGTTAAGATGGCTCATTTCAAAGCCAAGCTTTTTCGCAGCGATGACAGGAAATCTTCCATTGGGTTGATGCGGAACAAAATGCGTAATGTCTTTAGGGTTGAGCCCGGCTTTGTCCATCATGGTCTGCGCTGCGGAAAGCACATGGCGAAAATAGCTTGGCTCTCCTGTAAATCGCCCTGTATGGGAAGGAAATATAGCTTGCTGCCTCCTCCAAAAGTCTGTTGTATCTGTGGTGATTGAATAGGTAGCATCCAGTGTTGCAATGACTTTATGTTTCCCGATGACCATGGCCGCTCCTCCGCTGGCTGCAGTGAATTCAAGGGCATCATTCGGCTTTCCCTGCGCTGTATCCGCGCCGATGGCCATGCCGACTTTTATGATGTCTGATTCGACAAGCCCTGCGCACATCTGCATGCCCGCTGTTCCCGCTTTGCAGGCAAACTCGATATCCGCTGCAGTGAGGTGCGGCCCGGCATTGATGGCTTCGCTGACAATGCTTGCCGTCGGCTTGACTGCATAAGGATGCGATTCACTTCCGACATAGATCGCGCCGATATCCTGCGGCGAGATTCCTGACTGTGTAATTGCACGTCTTGCTGCCTCGATGCTGATGGTTGCTGCATCCTCATCTTTTGCTGCGACAGCCTTCTCCTGGACACCGAGCCTATCAGCAATATGAGCCCCGTCTTTATTCCAGACTCGGGCAATCTCCTCGACTTTGATGCGAAGCCGCGGAATGTATGCTCCATAGCCGACAATGCCGCATTTCATTGGCTCACCTTCTTATGGAGGCGCATATGTCCTTTCTGGATGCCTTCAGTGCCGATTGCCAGGAGGGCAGCGAAATTATTCGCCAAGCCGACTGAGGCCATGACCTCTGCAAGTTCTCGCGCATTGGTGACCCCCATAATCTTCCTGCATATCTTAGCCATAGGATGTGAGGTGCTGCCGCCGACTGTGCCAACAGCAAGGGGCATCCTCAACTCACCGACAAGATTGCCTTCCTTATCGAGGGAGTAGGATGCCAAAGGCTGATAGCCTTCATTAAGACCAGCATACCCATGCGCCCCTGCTTCAAGCGCGCGGAAGTCATTGCCTGTTGCGATTGCCACAGCATCAATGCTGTTCATGATGCCCTTGTTATTGGTGACTGCCCGGGCAGGATCATCTTTTGCGAGCTGATATAAGTCTAATACTGCCTTGATTCCTTCGCTTCCGATGGCCTCTTTGTTCCACACGCCTTTGACATTGACCATCCGTTTCAATGCTAAATTGGTTATGATCGCGCCCCTTGCCTTGCCTCCTGTAAGCTCTTCCATGAGGGGGGCGATCGCTTCGCTCATTGTGTTTACCGCATTTGCACCCATGGCATCCTTGACATCGACATGAAGGTGAAACACGAGAAATTGCCCGACAATGTTTGGTTCAAGTTCTTTTGCGCCTCCGCCATGCTTGACAAGTATGGGATCCTGATCATTTGCCATGGAGAGCAATACCGGCTCATGTCGTTTGATTGTTTGTATTGCCTTATCCATGTCCGGAACCTTATCGAGGATGATCTGCCCGGTCATGATGGGTGAACTCACATTTGCCTCAAAACCTTGGCAGAGCTTCGCTGCTTTTGCTGCGCCAGCAATGACGCTCGCTTCTTCGATCGCCATCGGGACAAGCCTTTCTTTTCCATTGATGACGAAATTGGGCGCAATACCTAGCGGGAGAGTGTAGCCACTGATGACATTTTCCACCTTCGGTGAACAGGCAGTGTTCTGTTCAAGAACGGATAGCTCTTCATCCGAGAGATTGGCTGTGGAGGCGATTATCTGTAAACGTTCTTCTACCGTCCGCTCATAGAATTTAGGTAATCTCACCTGTTCCCCCTAGAAAAAGGAGCGTTGCAGCGTATATAAAGGTTTCGACGCCATATGCTATAATTATGAAAAAATACCCAGTTAGGGTGGGCAGATCACTGAGCTTTCATAAGCACGAAGCATTCTTAGAACATAATCTTGTTATAATTTTTCATCTCATAGATGTATAATATGCAATACAGATTTGCATAACAGTTTTTTGTTGAACAGTGAGCAAAAAAATTCCGAAAAGTCCATAGAAAAACATAATAAGGAGTGATACCTTAAAGAATATGGGGGAATTCATAGGTTGATGTTAAATAGAAGAATTTCTAAAGCTGGTAAGAGTAAGTTTATCGTCTTTATCCTTCTGTTGTTCTCTATTCTTTTTGTGCTTTTCAGTGTTCTCGGAAATACAAGCGTTTTCATAAATGAGACTAATCATAATGAGACAAACGTTACTTTTCAAGAAGTAATCATTCAAGTTTCAGAAGGTATGGGACTTCTTACTATTAATATCTCAAATACGACAAATATTTCAATACTCGATGAGCACATTGAACCAATATTAGCTCCTGATACAATCCCCGATCAACCAGAAGATACCATCCCGAATTTTGATACTTTACTCGAGGAATTTGACTTCAAAATTAATGAAAAAACACAAGAGTATTTGCTTGTTGCAGATATTAAAGAAACATCAAGATTTATAATACAACATTCAGGCGCCCTTGATCTTGATGATGGAAGCATCTCAATTATTCACTCATTTACAAGATTACCTATAATTGCTATCAACGCTCCTGTTGAAGAAATTCTGCGCCTTATTCAATCTGATCAAGTTAATTATATTGAACTTGATCAAACAATCGAGATCCTTGCTGATTCAATACCCTATGGTGTTGCGAAAACAAAGGCACCTGAAGTGTGGAATCAAACCGTTGGCGCTGGTATTAAGGTTGCGATTCTTGATACAGGGATTAGTGCGCATCCTGATTTGAACATTTCCGGGACGAATTCTACTATTGGTAATAATGCTACTGATTTTCATGGGCATGGAACAGCAGTTATTGGTGTTGTTTCTGCATTAAAGAATGATGATGGTCTGGTTGGCGTTGCTCCGGCTGTAAATGTGTATTCAGTGAAGATCATGAATGGGAGCAGTGGCTTTCTGAGTGATGCGATTGCTGGTGTGGAATGGGCAATTGATCATGATATGGACATCATATCAATGAGTTTTGGCACATTTGATTATTCTCAGATTTTAAAAGAGAGTGAGTCGGCAGAAGAAGAAATTGATATATGGACATATTTGCTGAAGGATGCAGTTAGCAATAAGGATAGCCGGGAAATTGATGAATGCGTTCAGAATTTCAAGCGGATCGTAACCAGGGCT
>JBDRLS010000149.1:0-18869 GCA_043812875.1 Nanobdellota archaeon | reverse complement strand
AGTCCTTTTGCATTCTCCCTGATTTGATCGATAGTGAAGTTTGTCCTGAGAAGGCGGACAGAGCAGTTGATGTCATAGCCTACACCTCCAGGGGAGACAATGCCCTCATCGAGGTCGAAGGCAGCGACACCGCCGATGCTGAAGCCATACCCTTGATGCGTGTCAGGCATAGCAATGCTCCACTTTTGTATTCCAGGGAGGCACGCGACGTTTTTCACTTGGCCGAGGCTTTTGTCTTGCTTTATCTTGTCCATCAAGGCGTCTGATGCATAGACTCTTGCTGGCACGTTCATGTTCCCTTCCTTGGGCATCTCCCAGATGTTTTCAGCTATCTTCTTATTCATATGTCCACCACCACTTGTACAGTCCATTTTCCGTTCTCTTCACTGATTTCCATATCATAATAGGTGATCGCTTTGATGTCTTCTTCGAGTTGATAATTGGATGAGTCATCTCCTTTGACCATGGCTTTTATGGTGTTCCCTTCAAAGATGATCTTGGTGACTTCAGAGAGGATGAACTGTTCTGTGTTCAGGAGAATGACGAATTCCTCGAGCCAGTTGTATAAGAGTTGCTTTTCATCTCTGCCTTTGACTTCGATGGTTTTTTCTTTCTTTGGATGGATGTGCGCCTCGGTGATGATTCTGGTCGTGGCCAAAGCCGCGTTGGCGAAGGCTTCTTCCCTTGTCTTTCCGAAGGCTTGGAACATGATGTCTGCTGTGTGATCCAAGAATCTGAATTTCATAGGCTCTGGGGCTGGTGGAAGGTTTATAAGTGTTGCGGGGGGATAATACTCTTCACTTAACTACTTCCCCATAGTAATATTGGGAAAAGTTTAAAAATGGTGTCTTTGTCCCTCTCACTATGAATCACGATAGGGCAAAACTTGAGCAGTTAGATGAAGCGCTGCAGAAGTATCTTCAAGGCTATCAAGAGCGGAGGAAGATCTTTGCTGAGTTTCCAAAGGTTGATATTGATCCAATCTTCAAGCTCTGGGACGGCTATCTTGAATTTCTTGACACACATAAGGAAGAAGAGCGGGAAGCAATAAGGAAGTATGAAGAACGGACTGGAGAAAAAAAACATCCTATGATTGTAGCTTTTTCTGGTGATTGGTCAGATATTTTTTATGATGCAACAACCGCGTTCTATGGTGAGTTAAGTCAAAAAATGGATCATGTAGAAAGTGATCAGTCAATTTTTTTAGACGCTTTCTTAGCTGCTATTGAAGATGGTAATATGCGTCGGTTTTTCTCGCATGATGTTCATTACATCATCGGTGATCTCAAGCTCTTATTTTCGACAGTTATTGATCCATCAATAAAAAGTTCAATCAATCATATGCGAAATCGGCGCGATCATGTAAGACAGTTTCTTGAACAATATAATGCGGATCCAGAGTCATTATTCGGAGCGCAGATAGAACCCTATAAAATGCTTGACTTCATTGTCACCAATGAACTCGGGAAGAGTCCTCGATTGGAAACGTTTAATCCTGGCAAGCTAGCAAGGCAGACGGGATATATTCTTGCCAATCGATATCCTCAAGCTGAATACGTGATTGTGAATCAGGCTACAGCAACGTCTAGGAATGAAATTGGCATTGATGCGGAAGATTTTAATCTTAAAGGCAATTCTGGAGTCGTCTTCTCGATCATCTATAATCTTGCGAAGAATGCATATAAGAAATTAGGGACTGAGCCTAACGCTTCTCAAAAAATATCCATTCAAGTGTATGAAGCAGGATTATCCAATTATGTCATCCAAGTGAGCGATTCAGGTAAGCCGATGGACCTCAATGTGATGAAGGATAATATTCGGCAGCTCATCTTAGATGAGGGAATTGACTCAGTTGTCTCTCACTCTAAAAAAGCGAAAAAACGATTTGCAGATTGGCAAGAGTCAGAATATAAGGTTGGCGACCTCCGATTAGGAGATCTGAGCGATGTCGCATTCATGGCCCGCATGAGCGGATTTGACAATGACGATGAATTCTCCTCAGGCATGGGGCTGTATGGATTAAAGTATCTGCTCGATTCGGTCGGGGGGAAAGTGCTGTATGGAGAGCGCTTTGACGACGGCAGCCCAGTTTTTACTTGTGTTATTCCAAAGAAATTCCCTGCAGGGCGTCTTGATAAATATTTGAACAATGTTCTTGCGGGACTTGAATCAAAAAGAATCTATCACCAAGGAATGCAGCGGCCAAATGTAAGAGTTTCTGTTCAGTGATGCGTGCTCTTACAATGACTTAGAAAGCTCTTCTAGTTTTTCAAAAATATTGTGCATTACTTGGTATAATCCGTGATGGTCATGGCCTTCTATCTTGACTTCTGTTTTCAAATCCTTGAGGAGTTTGGTAAAATAATTTTTTAAGTCATTAACATAATTTTTGTCATTGAGGACATCAGTCGATCCTCCACGTTCATTCTGGTTTGGAAGAATAGTCGGCAGATGCTGCATATCCTTCTCGATCATCTCATACATCATGGGAAATAGCTCTCTTAAGACCTGATCTCTTTTAATCGCATCTTTTAATGGGTCAAATTTAGTAAGCAGTTCTCTTGTTTGTTGTATTAATAAAGGAATGTCTGTCATATTATTCACCTCGAATATCAATAATGCACGATCTCTATCTGCGGAGTGTCTTCATCCTCCTGGTTGGTGACCTTTGGCTCGTCATCATCCCTCTTGATGATCTTGTTGCCGAGCATGTCCATGGTTCCTTCCTCGCTCAGCTCTTCTGATGGCTCATCTGTGGTTTCGGGAGGCGTTTCTTCATCTTGGTCCTCTGCGGTCGGTGAATCAAATAGGCCCATTAAACCGGTCACCGGCTCTTGGATCTCTGTCTTGATATGGCTATTGCTGATCTGCTGCAAGAGCCCGATCACCTGGTCGATCTCCTCTTTGCTGTCTTTCTGCGTATCAACAGTGATCTTCATGGATGTTATTATCCAGGGGGGAGTATTTATGTGTTTTGGTGCGGAAATTTGTATACTGGACTTTGGGAAGGAGTAAGTATATAAATGAATAGAGCTGCCGCTTTTTCATGATCAAAGCCATCCTCTTCGATGCCGGCGGGGTGTTCATGGAGAAGCTCTCTCGCTCAGATTCTCCGCTCGTCCAAGGATTATCCTCTGCCTATCATGTACGAAGTGAGGATATCATCAAATCATGGAGCTCCCATTTTGATACGCATGACACCGGACAGAGATCATTAGCAGAACATTGGACGATTATCGGCAAGGAATGCAGCTTCACTCCAGACATGGCATTTGTCATTGAACTCTATAAAAAGAGCTTTAAAGAGATCCCTGGAACCGTGGATATTGTCAAGCGTCTCAAGGGAAGATATCTTCTCGTCCTGGCGAACAACGAACTTGAAGAAGTCGATAACATGAGGTACGAAGCGCTCGGCTATCACGATCTCTTTGATAGGCGTTTCAGTTCTTGGATGATCGGAAAGCGGAAGCCGAACCGCGACTATTTTGAACACATCATTGCTGAGATCAAGCTCAAGCCGGAGGAATGCATCTTCATCGATGACCATGAAGAAAACATTGCTACTGCTCGAGCATTGGGTATCCTAACAATCCTTTTCCAGGATGCAGAGCAACTAGAGACTGATCTGAAGGCATTGGGCGTAGAGTTTTAAGGGATCCAGGTATAGAGGCGCACAATCTTCGGCAGATAATTCGTCTCATTCCCTGAAAAGAACAATGTTTCTGTGTCTATCCTCCCCCCAGGAAGGCCGACGGGGATAGTTGAAGCGTCTTCAGTGATGTTGATCAGGTATTCCCTGCTGCTGAGGACTAATGGAGAGATGCTCGCATTCAAACAGGTCACATTCTCTTGGAGCGCACAGCCGCGAAAGCCCTCGTCCTGGAGCAAGGTGCTGAGGACAGGCGCATAGGTCCTTTCCGTCGACGCCGGTGTCTGCGAGGGGACGAGGAAGGTGACTGCCGTCAAGGTCAGTATGACGGCGATGAACGCCTCCAACGTCCGCATGAAGCCTTTCTTATTCACCATATGCGAAATATCACCTGGGTGCTGTTGATCCTTGCGTATTTGTCGATGATGAGAAGATGCCGCGTCTCGGCATAGACATCTATGGTCGGGGGCTGGATGGGGAAGTGCTCGATGAGTGTTTCAGTCGTGTTCTGGACAGTGAACGAGAAATCTCTTTCCATCGGAATGGACCAGCGTCTTTTAAGCTCATCGTGCTCTGTCGCATTGAGTTTCGTGATATTCTTCCATGATGCACCGTTCAGGGTTTCAATGGCACCGACTGAGGTCGTGTGATTCGAGAGCTTCAACTCCCTGTTCTGATAATCTCCCGAGTGGAGGATGATGCGGAACTCTGTCATGTTCTTGAGCGTGGCATTGAAGAACAGTCGAGACGAGTTCAGGCCGCAGAAAGACATGTTCACTTCTTCATCGAAAAGGAACTGGATTCCCGAAGAAGATGAGAAGTCAATCGTGTCTGAGCTGAGGTTTTGGCAAGTCTGGGCAGTGTAGTCTATGGGGCCTTCATACAGGTTGTTCGCGTAATACCTCGTTGCATTGAAGAGCTCTGTGGTCATCAACAGTGTCGGCTTATTCCCTCGGATATGCATCCTTACCTCAGATCGGTGGAGATAAATATAACTTGTAATGTTAAACTCCTGCTGGATGAGACTGTACTTGGCGAAAATCGGGGTGAAGGTGGCATTTGTCTGATTTCTTGGCAGGGAAACACGGTTTGCAAAGAAATTCAGGTCCTTGAGCTTTGTTCCGTTAAAGGCGATGGCTGAGACAATGCTATCATTGAATGATAGCTGCATCATGGTCGGATTGATGGTGGCTGAAAAATAATCTGCATTGAGTGCAGGAACCGGCTTCGGATCCGTGTAGTTCTCTCCTGAATGCATGAGCCAGAGGCGTTTTCCGGGGGAGAGATTTGCTATGAAGACCAGTTCTCCTTCATCCAAGGCGATATAGGTCGCGGGCCAAAGGGACATCTGGGAGATGGGCCAATCCGGGGGAGGGATACGGACAGGAACATACGACTCGCTGCTGTTCGTATGGAACATGATCGGGATGCGCTGCACTTCCCACGCTGTTTCATCCTCAAATCCTTCTCTTACAAGAGAAAGCAACGTGTTCACTTCTGTCGGCGGATTGAGCATCGGCTGCAGAAAAATGAAAAACCAGAAAAGATACAGCAGGAAGATGAACATGCTGATGGCCCAGTCCACCTGGTTCGCCCCTCTTTTCATGCCTGTCAAAGAGGAAGGGGCGTATATAACCTTTTCCCCTCTCGGCCAAGACAAAAGACTTGTCAGATATGCAGTCTGGCCGCGATCAAAGAAATTCTTTCAAAAGAAATTCTCCTTTCGGCCGCGTAGAAAACCTGGTTCTTTTTGATCCTGGCGGTGTGCTTTTCTGATCACTCACCTTGCCATCTCCTGCTTAAACGGATCAAAAAGAATTTCACCTTATCGGTTTTCTACGCGGCCCTCCTTTCACAACCTTTAAATAGCACCGAATTTCCATGAAGGGCAGGTATGCAGGTCTATCAGCTTGAAAAAAAGGGGTTGCAGATGTTCCTTCTCCAACTTGCGGAATGTGCTGAGCTCATCGCACCGGTCAAGGAAGACGTAGTCAGATTTCAAGCAGTGAAGGATCCCTCAACTATATGTTTTGAAGGACAGGCATACTTACCCGCCAAGTCATTCTTCTTCAGGCAAGAGGAAGTGTTATTTCATTTCACAGGCAATAAGATCACTGTCCCTGCATATAAGACACCTAATCGGGTCTTTTTCGGCCTTCGAAGATGCGACCTCAACGCCATCATGCATCAGGACAAGGCATTCATCAACAGCGGAGACCTTGCCTATGAATCTCTGCGCAAAAACAGCCTGATCATCGGCTACCACTGCAATACTGCCCCCTCACCATATTGTTTCTGCGGCTCTCTCGACTTAGAGGAGTTCTTCGACCTCATGGTGTACGACCACGAAGATCATTATCTCGTTGAAATCGGCTCTGAGAGGGGAAAAGAACTCATCGCAAAACACAAAGCGCTCTTCAAGGAGACAAAGGAGATGATCACGGCAAAAGACAAGGTCATCCCTGGCGCCGATCGCTTGAAAAAGAAGGATATGAGCAAGCTCTATGACCATCCTGATTGGAAAAAAGGAATTGATATATGTCTGTCATGTGCAGCATGCACAACGCTCTGCCCAACGTGCTATTGCTTCGAGATCCATGATGAGATAACCGTGGCGAATCCAAAGGCAGGAGAACGCAAGCGGGCATGGAGCTCCTGCCAGCTTCCTGAGTTTACGAAGGTCGCCGGCGGACATGTCTTCCGCAAGGAAAGAGCGGATCGCTTCAAGCATAGGATCTTCCATCAACTTCACTATAACAAGGAGCGATATGGCATCAATCTCTGCGTCGGATGCGGAAGATGCATCTCTGGCTGTCCGACACGCATCGATTTCGTACACATAATAAATGAGATGAAATGAAACAAAAACAAAAACCTAAGATGGAGAACCCCTATGCGCCGAAGCCGTATAAGATCATGGATCATTTTCGGGAAACACCGGATACCTTCACCATCACTGTTGACATGAACATCCAGCATGATCCCGGGCAGTTCGTGCAAGTCTCCATCCCTGGCATCGGTGAATGCCCCATCTCCATCTGTTCTGATTCGACGGAATACATCAAGCTCAACATCCGTGAAGTGGGCAACATGACCAAGGCGTTGGCGAAGCTCAAGAAAGGAGACACACTTCTCATCAGAGGCCCGTATGGCAATGGGTATCCCCTTGACAAGCTCAAGGGGAACAGCCTGGTCATCATCGGCGGCGGCTGCGGTGTGGCACCGCTCAAAGGCATCATCGACTATGTTGAGAACCATAGGAAAGATTTCAATGAAGTCATGCTCTATCTCGGCTATCGTTCGCCGAATGACATCATATTCAGGAGGGAGATCGATGAATGGGAGAAGCAGTACCATCTCCATGTCACGGTCGATAAGATGCAGAAGGGCACAGCATGCTATAATGCGAAAGAAGGATTCATCACTGAAGCATTGAAGGCTGCTGACCTGACAAATGATAAGAAAGTGGTCTTTGTCTGCGGACCGCCGATCATGATGAAGTTCGTGGTCGACGTGCTCAAGAGCAAGGGCTTTCACGAAGACCAGATCTTCATCAGTGCAGAGCGTTTGATGTATTGCGGCATAGGAGTGTGCTGTCACTGCATGATTCATGGCAAGTACACCTGTATTGACGGTCCTGTTTTCAGGTATGATGAACTTTCGGGGTATAAGCATGACTAAGCTTAAGGTCGGATTTTATGGCATAACCGGATGTGCAGGCTGCCTCCTATCCGTCATCTTCAACGAAGATGAGATCCTTGACCTAGTGCAGCTCATCGACCTGAAAGCATTCCCGTTTGTCAAGGAAGTGAATGTCGATGATTCATTCGACATGGTCGTGGTCGAAGGATTGGTGGCAAGCAATGAGGACCTTGAAGTTTTGCAGAAACTCCGCAAGAACAGCAAGCTCCTTGTTTCATTAGGCGCGTGCGCGTGCACAGGATGCGTCCCTGCCTATCGGCATTTTACCCTCAAGGAGAATTTTCAGCATCTCCTCTACGAGAAGAGGGAACCTATCCAGGACCTTAAGCCGACACCGATCGATACCCATGTAAAAGTCGACTATTATATTCCCGGCTGTCCTCCAGATAAGCAAGAGATACTCACCTTCTTCAAGCACATCATCCAAGGCACGCAGCCTAAACCGTATGAGAGTCCTGTCTGTGTCGAATGTAAACGAAACGGAAACGCCTGCCTCCTCGATACAGGAAAACCCTGCCTCGGACCTATTACCCGAGGGGGATGTCATGCCGTTTGCATCAACGGCGGCTTCGAATGCTGGGGCTGTCGAGGACCGACAGAAGACATGAATCTCCCTCTCATGATCAAGATGCTTCGGGATCGGGGCTTCGACGACAAGTTCATCCAGGACCGGATGCGGACATTTGTCGGCCTGAAGATGCCGATGCTCGAGCAGTATTTCACCTCAGAGAAGGAAGCCTGCAATCTCCTCACAACATTCACCGGCAGGAAGGAGTTTTTCCCATGAAAGAGATCACCCTAAATCACATCACGAAAATTGAAGGGCATGCCAAGCTCACACTGAAGATCGATAAAAGCCGGGTCATCATCTGCGAACTCGGCGCCACAGAGGGAGCGCGGTACTTCGAAGGCCTTGTCATGGGCCGGCATTATTATGAAGCGCATGAGATGACCTCTCGTATCTGCGGGATATGCAGCTGTGCGCACGTCGTCTGTGCCATCCAAGGGATGGAAGATGCGCTCGGCGTGATTCCAAGTGCCCAGACTGTCGAATTGAGGAAACTCTTGACCTTGGGAGAGCGGATCAGGAGTCACGCAACACATCTCTATTTTTTAGCGCTCCCTGATTACGTCGGCTATGAATCTGCTCTGGCCATGGCCAAGGAATTCAAGCCTGAATTGAAGAGAGCACTACATATGATGAAAGTTGGCAATCACATCATCAAGACCTTGGCAGCCCGAGACCTGCATCCTGTCTCCGCGACAGTCGGCGGCTGGCTGAAGCTGCCCAGAAATGCACAGCTCAAAGAGCTCCATGCCCAGGTCGAGAGCCTGCGTGAAGATGCTGTGGCCACTGTTGAGCTGTTCTCAGGCTTGAGTTACCCTGATTTTGAGTCAAAGGGCGAATCATTCTCCCTCAGCGAGGCAAAGGAATATGCCATGCTCTCCGGATCGCTCATTTCCGGCGAGCATCATTTTGACAAGGATCATTATCTCGGGTTCATCAGAGAATACCATCATGATTATTCGAGTGCGAATTTCGTGGTCCGCGATGACCACCGATACATGGTCGGGGCCTTGCCGAGGATGAACAACAACGGGCAGCAGCTCTGTGATGCTGCCAAATCCATCCTGAAAAAAACCAGGTTCAAGCTTCCCAGCAGCAATCCCTATCATAATGTCATGGCACAGGCCATTGAACTCGTCCACTGCATCGACCACGCTGTAGACATACTCAAGAATCTGACGATCCAAGACGAGAAACTCGTAGCGATAACTCCTAAGGTCGGGAGAGGAGTCGGTGTCATCGAAGTCCCCAGGGGAACGCTTTGGCATGAGTATCAATTAGACAAGAAGGGGATCATCAGGAAAGCCAACATCATCACGCCCACAGCACAAAATCTCCTCAATATCCAAGAGGATATCCGCGAGTTTGTGCCGACCATACTGAAAAAATCAAAGAAAGACATGATCATGGACATCGAGAAGCTGATACGGAGCTATGACCCCTGCTTCTCCTGCTCAGCCCACTTTTTAGAGGTCAACTGGAGGTAAAGAACATGCACACGCCTGACGGAATCATCACCAGCTGGATATGTGTCATGATGCTTGCAGTCTCTGCTGTCGTCATCGCAGTCTCTCTTATGAGACTTCATCTCTCTAAGAGACAGATCCTCACTTTTTGTGGCCTCACCTCAGTTGCTTTCCTTCTGCAGATGCTTAATATCACCATTCTCCCCGGCATTTCAGGGCATCTCATCGGCACTGGCATCATTGTCATGCTTTTAGGCGTCCCTGCGGGGATAGTGAGCTTGGCCATCATCCTTTTCGTCCAGGTAATCTTCTTTGGTGATGGGGGGATTCTTGCCTATGGCATCAACCTGTTCGGCATGGGCATCATGGCAAGCCTCTCTGTTGCCTTGGTCAAACACCGTCTGGGAACAGGTCCTAAGGCATACTTTCTCAGCGGCATATCTTCTGTCATGGCAGCTGTGCTGTCCTTGAACTTTTTCCTCACCATCAGTGGAAAGCCCGATCTTGTCTTACCTCTCTTCCTCTTTCATCTTCCCACCTCATTGCTCGAAGGAACTGTTTTTCTTGCTATTTTCCTTACGCACAAACACCTCATGGCCTTCTCCTTCAAGGAATGGTCATTGGCGATCGCCGCACTGTCTTGCATCATTCCTTTGGCCTCTTCCCTTCCGGATGCTCTCATCCACACTCTCGAGATTTCAACCATAGGATATCTGACCATGCCTTCCCTCATCCCCCCTGCTTTCATGGCAGGCACGAGCCTTATCTTCATCGCATTCATCAGCAGCCTTATAATCTTCGGCATGAGTGCCCTGATACCACAGCGAGCATGAAAACACTCTACGTCTTCGGGAACGAGCATCTTGATCAAGACAACATGGCGCATCACGTCGCAAAACACCTCGAAGGTGTCTCCATAATGCATTGCTTCTCTCCTGAGGCGCTCTTCGACGCAAAGGGGGATGAATTATTGTTGTTGGATGTGGTCAAGGACATCGATAAGCCCATGATCATCACTGATCCAACTGTCTTAAAAACCAAAAACCTTATGAGCCTCCATGATTTCGATCTGGGATACTTCCTCCAAATGATGGAAGCACTCGGTGAGGGAAAGAAGGTGAAGATCATCGGGGTCCCTCCTACCGGAGACCGCGTTGAATGGGCAAAGCAGGTGAGCGAATGGTTATGAATAAAGGTGTGTTATTGGTGTTGGCGACGGCAATAGTGTCCGGTGTCTCTATCTTTATCAATAGCTTCGGTGTAAATGGTTTTGACTCATCTGTGTTCACTTTTTCAAAGAACATTCTCGTTGCGATATTTCTTTTAAGCATCATTCTCGGAACAGGACTCTTCAAACATCTGAAGAAGCTCGACCTGAATGCCTGGGCGCAGCTTGGCATCCTTGGCCTGATCGGTGGCTCGATCCCGTTCCTTCTCTTCTTCCGAGGATTGCAATTGACAAACGGGGCAACATCCGGCTTCATCCATAAGCTCATGTTCATACCTATCATTCTGTTGGCAATGCTCTTTTTACGGGAGCGACTCCATATAGGAGCGCTCGTTGGAGCGGCGCTTTTGCTCTTTGGGACTTTTTTCCTGCTAAAACCTGGACTGCAGTTTTCTCCCGGGCATCTGCTCATCGTCGCTGCAACATTGTTCTGGGCAGCGGAGAATGTGTATGCGAAACACGTTCTCATGAAGTTGCAGGGAAGCATTGTCGCCTTCGGCAGGATGTTCTTCGGATCATTTTTCCTGCTCTTGTTCTTGCTCTTTACTGGAAAGACACTGCTTTTATTCTCGATGAGTCCATCTCAATACCTTTGGATCTTGGTCACTGCAACCTTCTTGCTGCTGTATGTCTTCACGTATTACAATGGCCTGAAGCTTGTCAAGGCGAGCACTGCAGCTGCCATCCTCACGCTCGGGGCGCCGATCACCTTGTTGCTGTCGTTGATCTTCAAAGGGGCGGTCATCAGCCTATCCCAGTCAGCGGGAATGCTTCTCATCGGCTCAGGAGCAGCTATCATCATCTGGTTCTCTCAACTCAAAAAGCCGGTGATGCAGCATGAACGGGCTTGAGCTCTGCGTCCGCTTCTCTTATATAACGAACACGCTCCGTTTCTGCGGTCCAGAGGAAGCGGCAACTCAATTTCTCCAGTATATTGAGAAGAAAGATAATGCTGGGCCTGTTGAAGCATCCTTAAAGAGATTTGAAGGACTGCTTCCTTACTTGTCGACGATTGCGGAGAAGAATGGGGAAGAACCTTTTGATCATGATGTTGTTGAAGCATATTGGATCGGCAATAAGCTTCTCGATGCGTGCGATGATGCTGACATGAAATCTTGCATCCAGAAACTCATGCAGCGAGGCCTTCCGAAGTCTTGGGGAGAGAAGAAGATAGCACAACTTCCCTCTGGTTTCAGACCTCATCATGACTTCAATGTCTTCTATGTCGGCGTCGGCATGCTGACCGGAAGTGTCGAGAGGACGATGCAGAACATGGATAACTGCCGGATCTCTTGGGGCAAGGTCCTTGATGTGCACCCCGGGCAGCTCATTGTTTCGACGCAACAGCTAGAGAAGAAGTATGGTGACTTCGTCCTTGTCGAGGCGACCAAGAACGCAATGTTTTTACCTGTGATGCTGCCAGATGTTCAGAAAGGGGATCATGTTGCATTGCACTGGGGGTTTGCAGCTGTTGAGCTGACGACTCAACAATCAGCATCATTGAAAAAATACACAAAGAACATACTTTCAGTAATGAATGCGCAAAAAGATTAGGTTATCTTATCAGAACATTTATTAATTGTCATGCATCACCGTTGCCATGTTTCCTTGGATTCCAAGATCACTGACTTATATTTTCATCTCTACATTTGTCTTTTCAATCATTAGTGTTGTCGGCTTTATCTTCGTTATCAACCATCACCCCGCGTTTAACAACACCTTGCTCCCCCCTCCAAATGCCTACCTCGAAGCCGGCATTGAAGCGTCTGACTTGACGATCTCTTCAGCGTCTAATCAAATCAGTTTCACATTGCAAAATAGGAAGGGATTGAATATTACAGTGCACAATATTGCCTTTATTCATCCGAGCATGAGTCATTGTTCATTAGATTCCTCGAAAGACGGTCATTTCATACCAAATGGGCATGGATTGATGATCACCCTTGCTGGGTCAGAATCTTTTCCCTGTACAATCAATTCTTTTGATGGGACTATCAATGGCACTATCAATATGACTTGGCGATTTAGTAATGAAGATCACATCCGAACAACACAAGGAGTATTTTCCTATCCTTCTCCTTTTCCGCACGCTTCCTGATACAGCTTCAGGCTTTCCTTGGCTTCTTCCTCGGCGATCTTCATTGCGAGGATTCCCCCCTGAGCAATGGCATAGTCGCCGACAGCGAAATTTCCGTCGATGATTTTTGCTTTTCTTTGCTCATTGCCGAAGGCGAGCGTTGCTACATCTACGTCGATCTTGATGATCTTGCCTGGGACAGCGAGGCACATCAGGCGACCACCACCTTGATGATCTTGACTTCAGTGCCCTCGTCAAGCTCTGGAACCGACTCGCAGGTTGGGCATTCGATCATGAATGAGTCGTGGCCGCGCTCAAGGACTGTCGGGTGTCCTTGGAAGCCGCAGCTGCAATGCGCTTTCGCCGGCTTTTCATTGAAATGGATCTTCCAGGGGACCAGTGTCTTTACGCATTCGACAAGCTCATCCGGTGGGACATGGGCCAACTCACCGATCTCGAGAAAGAGCTCTTGGACGTCACCGTGCTTCTTCGCTTCCTTGATGATGTTCTGGGCAATGATGGTCTCGTGCATGGTGTCACCACAACCAAAAGGTTTATATAGTTTGTCACTCTCGAATACTTAATGAATTATGGGGTGATTAAACATGCATTGTAAATATCCGTTCTGGTTTGGCATCTTGGTCTTGATTGTCGGTCTCTTCTATGTGCTCGTAGACCTCGGTGTCTGGCAATTCTTCGGCATCTCCTTATGGAGTGTTGTTATTGTCCTTTTCGGCGTTGCCATGTTGAGCAATATGGGCCGAAGATAACCCTTTTTTTCCTTTCTTCTTATTTCTTCCCGGCAGTACGAGGTCTTCTATATGCCTTCCTAATGTCGCGGTCGAATTATAGAGCCGGCGCTCGATAAGTTCACGGTGCCTGTCCATGTAATAGCGTGCAATGATAGACATCGAGTAGAGCATGACTCCCACGCCGACGATCGCGTAGATGATGGTGAACATCTTCCCTCCCTCTGATTTTGGGGCAAAGTCTCCATAACCAATGGTGGTGAGTGTGGTCACTGAGAAATAAACTGCATCAAGAGGAGTCAATCCTTCCAGCCTGATATATGCATAGCTTCCCGCTCCGATGAGCAGGAACAAGGCGAACAGAACCCCCATGATCTCTTTTAATCTGGCCATACTCCATTCTTTGCGTCAAGCTTTTATATGCTTTGCGTTTCCATTCATTTTATCTTTCTCAGGGCGCGCACCGGCTGCAATCTTGAGGCCTGTCTTGCAGGCAGGATTCCTGAGATGGAGCCGATGCCAAAGGAAAAACCAAGAGCTCCAAGAATGAGATACCACGGGAATCGTGCTTGGATGAGTGAAGTACCCAGGCTCTGGACCGCTGCAAATTCTACGAGTTTGCTCAATCCTATCCCCAGACCGATACCGATCGCTCCCCCGGCCATTCCTAATAGCCCGGATTCAAGCAGGAAAATGATCAAGATGTCATTGTTCGTGGCGCCAATGGCTTTCATGATGCCGATCTCCTTGGTCCGCTCGATGACCGCGGTGTACATGGTGTTGGTGATGCCGATGCCGCCGACAAGAATAGAGATTGAGGCGATGCCGATGAGGAAAATGTTAACGACATTGAGGATGGTGTCCAAGCTTTCCGCAACCTGCTTCGGCGTCTGAACAGTGAAATCTTCCTTGCCTTCGTCGACATCACGGGAACGGCGGAGCTTGGATTCAATGTTCTTCGCAGTCAACTCCACGTCAAAACCCGGCTTGACCAGGGCGATGACCGCATCATGCTCATCAGGGAGCTCAAAAATGTCACGCATGTCATTTTCATTGATCATGATCGCACTGTCCACATTGAATGAGCCTTTCTTGTTGATGATGCCCACCACTGAGAAGGAGACATCTTGGATCTCGATGCGTTCACCAACCCGGATATCCCTGTCGAATACATCATGCGCTATGGTATTGCCGAGCAACGCCCCGTAATGGTCGCTCTCCGTGAGAAGCGTGCCTTCTTCTGTATCGATATTAAATGTTTTATAGAGGATATTCTGCTGCTCCCGATCAGGGGGCATGGATGCGGTATACTGGAACTCCACTTCATCCTTGAACCTCACCTTGGACATCCTTAATATCCTGGTGATGACCAGATCAACGCCTCGGACGCTTTCGACTGCCTTGACATCCTTGTCCGTCAATTTTGAAACTGCGCCGCTTCCTGGCGGTCCGAAGCCTGTCGACGCTGATTGGATGATGATCCTGTCCGAGCCGAGGGAGAGGAAGACATCTGATATGGCTGAGCGCATGCCCTGGCCTAAGGAGATCAATGAGACGACAGCGGCAATGCCGATGAAGATGCCTATCATCGTCAACCAAGACCTCAAGCGGCGATGTTTCAGGTTGCCGACAGCCAACGGAAAAAAGTCACGGGCCATTATTCATACCTCAACGAATCGACAGGATGCTGCCGCGATGCCTGTATCGCCGGAAGAAGGCCTGACGCTGCGCCGACGACAAAGGCGAATGCCAAGGCCCCTCCGATCAATCCGAAGGACATCCATGCCTTGAGCAGTGTCGTCCCCCAGACATTGATGGCGAGGTATTCGACGAGCTTGCTTATGCCTAATCCCAGGCCGACGCCGATGATGCCGCCGACAAGCCCGAGCATGCCGGATTCCATCAAGAAAAGGAGGAGGATGACCTTCCGTGGGGAGCCGATGGCCTTCATGATGCCGATCTCCTTTGTCCGCTCGAGAACAGCGGTGTACATGGTGTTCATGATGCCGACACCGCCGACGACCAGAGAGATCGCGGCGATGCCTGTAAGGACAATCTGGACAATGGTGATGATCTGGGTGAAGGACTGGATGTACTCGGTGAATGTCTGCACTTCGAAGTCCTCCTCCCCTTCTTTCTGATTACGATGATTTCTCAATGCACGGGCAACATTATTCGCGACCCATTCCGGATCAAATCCTGGTGCAGACTTCGCCATGATATAATCCAGACGCTCCGGTTCATCATAAATCTCGCGAAATGCCTCTTCTGGAATGAGGACTGAGCGATCATCGCCAGGATTGCCTATCCTTTCCCATATTCCGACAACTTGGAACTGATGGTCCTTGATGTAAATCCGGTCGCGGACATTCACCTCCTTATCAAAAATGGCTCTTTCCTTGAAGTCGATGCCGAGGATGGCCTTGTACTTATCTCCCGGCTTGAATTCTCTGCCATATTGGATATCATATGAATTCACTTCTGAGATGAGCTTCCGTTCTTCATCCAAGGGCAAGGAGCTCAAAAAGGTGTTGAAGGTAATATCATTGAACTCTATCGTGGCGCTTGAGGAGAGCATTCCGGCCACCTGCTCCACCCCCCTGGTCTTTTTCACGACATTTTTGTCATCAATAGTCAGCTCTGTCGGTGTTACCGCACCAGGGGCGCCCCCGCTTGATCCTTTCGACATGATGATCAACTTATCTGTCCCGATCTTTTCGAACTCGTCGAGAATGGCCCCCTGGACGCCTTGGCCGAGAGAAATGAGCGCGACGACGGAGGCAATGCCTATGAAGATGCCGACCATGGTCAGCCAGGAGCGCATCTTCCGATGCTGTAAATTGCTCAGCGCAAAGGCGAAGACATCTCGTATCATGGCGCTATTTCTTCTTCTTCCTGCGGAAGATCCGGTAGAGGATAAAACCCACGATCACGACGATGGCAATGACGACTATTCCTGTTGTGCCGTCTCCATTGGTCAATCCCAACTGTTTCATGTCCTCAGCCGAGTAGACCTCAAGCTCGATATCCTTGTTGAGGACAAACTCTTGGTTCGTGGTGTCTGTGTAGGCCACGCGGACCGGGATGGTCAATGACGCGACATCACCCTCAATGAACAATTCCAGGTCCACGGTCTCCCAGTCGTCGCTGTCCACATTGCCGATATAGACCTTCTCTGGAGAGAGAAGCTTATAGCCTTCCCCTTTCTCAAAGGTGGTATCAACAAACTTGATCTCATGGAGGCCCTTGTTCACGAACTTGATGATGGCCCTCCCTTTCATGCCCTGCTGGAGGAGATCCCCTTGCTCAACTTGCACATCAAGGTGGGGGCTGCTCTGGATGACAAAGCTTGTATACAATGTCCTTGAGAAGTTCCTTCCAAACTCATCGCCGTATTCGAGGTTGATCGGAAGCTTGTACACGCCAGGCGCTGCTGTCGGATCAGCGCGGAGCACAAAGGTGACCTCTTTCTCAGCACCTGCTTCCAATGATTTTATGATCTTCTCATTTGCAGAATCCACTGGTGTGAGCGGCAGTTCGAAATATGTTGCTGTCGCCGCTGTTGAAACAAGCTCCTTCACGAGCAGATTCACCTTGATGTTCGAGAGCAGGCTGTTCGCAAGGTTTTCCAACAGGATCGAGATTGTGGACGTCTTTCCGGGATCGACGAATTGAGGGGTCAGCGTCACCTCCTTGATGGAGAGCAAGGATTCCCTGCTCTGGACCCGGATGGCATAATCATCAATAGTGATCCAGCCTCCCTGGTTAACACGGTATCTGAGCGCGAGTTCATTGTCTCCGGGAACAGCATTTGCATCTACGCGAACGCGGAATTTTACTGTTATCCCATTCTCATCAATCTGGCGGCTGATCAATGTCCCTATATTCTTTATATCTACCTCTCCTGGAGGAAGGGAAAATGGATAGCGGGGCTGGAGCTGGATCTCGACATTCTCAGCATCGCTGAGTCCGCGGTTCTCGATACGCCATCTCACTTCGACGATCCTGTTCGGCTCGACAGGATCAGGGGCTTGGTTGAGGAATATGGCTTGGATGTCAGCGCCGCTCACGACATTGCCCCCTGACGAGGCTGCTGATACTGCGCCCACCATAAGGAGGGCCATCAAAAGTATAAATGCTCTCATAGTCATCACCTTACTATTTTTCCATCCATCAAATATTGTGTACGCTGCGCCCTCTTGGCGAGGTCTGAATCATGTGTCACCATGACAATGGTTTTCTTTTGATCCTTGTGAAGCTGCTTGAGGAAGGACAGCACGGTTTGCCCTGTCTTTGAGTCCAGGTTGCCGGTAGGCTCGTCAGCAAGGAGGATCTCAGGGTCATTCACCAAGGATCTCGCGATCGCCACTCTTTGCTGCTGGCCGCCGCTGAGCTCATTCGGGCGATGGTGCATACGATCCTTAAGCTCGACAAGCGTGAGGAGCTCTTCAGCACGTTTGATGCGCTGCTCTTTGGGCACGCCTTGGAACATCATGGGCAGCATGATATTCTCAGCTGCGCTCAAGGTGTTGATGAGGTTGAATTGCTGGAAGATGAAGCCGATGTTCTTCCCCCTTGTCTGGGCGAGCTCGCTCTCTGTAAAGGAGGCGATATCCCTTCCATTTAGGAATACCTGGCCCCTTGTCGGGATGTCAAGGCAGCCCACCATGTTCATGGCTGTCGACTTCCCAGAGCCAGAAGGCCCCATGATCGCGAGAAATTCCCCTCGCTCGATCTTCAGGTTGAAGCCTGCGAGGGCATGCACCTTATTCTCACCCATGGTGTAGGTCTTCCAGACATCTCGGCATTCAATGATCGGTTTGTTCATATGGTCTTCAACTCTTGTGTGCAATGGTTTAATATCTTTTTCACTTTTAGTGCCCTGCTTTTAAAGTCTTTTCTTAGGATGATGGCAAGGAGCGTCTTCCTTAAGGTGAGGATTTCCCTTTCAGCAGGGCCGAGGGGGTCTTCTCCCTGCTGCATGCGCCTGAGCATTTCTGTTATGTACCCAGCGATCTCCTTCTCCACAAGGGTATTGGTGAGCATGGACATGTCCTGGATGAGATGCTCAAACAGACCGTGCCTTGTCTCGGTGAGCTCATTGGCGTGCCTTAACCCTATCAATGTGAGCCTGTTCAGCTGTTTTTTACCGTGTTTTGACACAGAGATGAGGCCGCCTTTCTTCAGGGCGTCAAGGAGCGGGTAGACTGAACCAGAGCTTGGACGCCGGCCTGTCTGCCCTTCGACGGCTTTCATGATATCATAGCCACTGAGGGGCCCTTCTTTCAGGGCGTGCATGATATAGAGTTTCAGGTGGGAGGAATGCATCGTTTTCGATATATCACCTGTGATATATCTACTTCGATATATATTCCTTTCGTTTTTTTTTGCATGGATCCCTCTTTTCCATCCAAAACTATTTAAATAGCC
>JBDRLS010000148.1:0-21991 GCA_043812875.1 Nanobdellota archaeon | reverse complement strand
GGTGACGACCGGCTCGAAAATATGCTTGATCTCATCGAACGGATGCATCTCGACAGAAGAGATCGTCTCCCCTGAGAATACACCTTTTAAACCGACAACACCAATGATGTTACCGCAGGGAACATTATTCACTGTTTCCCGCTTTGCTCCATTATACACGGAAACCTGCTGGAGGCGGAGAGTCTTTCTCATACCATTCATAAAGACCTCCATGCCTTGGGAAACCGTACCTGAGAATATTCTTCCGGCCGCGACTTCACCTGCATGCTTATCGAATACGATCTTTGTGACGACGAACGCAAGCGGCCCTTTTGGATCGCAGCTAAGCAATGACTTTCCTGTTTCTGACTCAAGCTCTCCATGCCAGATCTTCGGGATGCGATATGCTTGCGCCTGAATGGGGTTGGGAAAATGCTCGATCGCCATATCAAGAATGACTTCGTGCAGCGGCGCTTTCTTTGCAAGGCTTGCATGGTCTTCCTTCTCGTAGGCATCGATGATGTCCTTAAAGGTGATCTGCTTTTTTTTCATGTAGGGGACGGACAAAGCCCAGTTGTGGAATGCGCTGCCGAAGGCCACTGAGCCGTCGTTCACATCAATCCTCCATTTGCCCTGGAGCTCCTTCTCACAAATAGTCTGGATAAACTTGTCGACGCTCTGGATGATCCTCAAGAATCTCGCCTGCATGGCCTGGGGTTCAAGCTTCAGTTCCTTGATGAGACGATCCACTTTATTGATGAAAAGTACTGGTTTCACCCTCTCCTTAAGCGCCTGGCGAAGAACCGTCTCTGTCTGGGGCATCATGCCCTCGACCGCGTCAACTAGGACAATGGCGCCGTCAATGGCCCTCATGGCCCTGGTGACGTCTCCGCCAAAATCAACATGCCCCGGAGTGTCGATAAGATTGATCAGGTATTCCTCGCCGTCGCAATTATGGACCATCGATACATTAGCTGCATCAATAGTGATGCCACGGGCTTGCTCATCCTCGTGGAAGTCGAGTGCGAGCTGCTTCCCCGCGAGCTCCTCACTCATCATGCCTGCTCCTGCGAGAAGATTGTCTGAGAACGTAGTCTTGCCGTGGTCAATATGGGCGCAGGTCGCTATGTTGCGGATCCGTAAGGGATTGTTCATGATGCGGCTAATCTTTTCAACCATTCGTTCTGCCATATTGCTCACCTAAAAAGTGTGTTCTTCATGAACAGTCTTATAACTGTGCATTTCTCCTTTGTTGAAGTAGAGCGCGATCTCCTTCTGTGCATCTTCATTGTTGACAGAAGCGTGGATAAGGTTTTTGCCTCCGCTCTTCTGCTTGGATGCCCAGGCCATGCTCAGATGGGCAAAATCCCCCCGGATCGTGCCGGGCGCTGACTTTGAAGGATCTGTCTCCCCCACCATCTTTCGCACATTCTCGATAGCGTGGACACCTTCGATGACCATGGCAACGACAGGCGCTTCAGTGATGAAGTCTATCAAATGTTGGAAAAATGCCTTGTCCTTATGGTCCTGATAATGCTTTCCAGCAAAATCCTTGTCAATCCACATCATCTTGAGGCCGATAATCTTGAGCCCAGCACGCTCAAAGCGCTTGATGATCTCTCCAGAAAGGCATCTCACCACACCATCAGGCTTGATCAATACGAGTGTTTGCTCAATCATTTGTGCACCTTCGCTACCCATGCTGTCTCCCTGGGCTTACGCCTGAGCTTCAGCAGGTTTTTTTCACATTTCATAGAACAAAAATAGAATAGTTTACCGTCTTTCTTGACGAACATCTTCCCTGTCCCGGCAGGGATGCTTTGCTTGCAAAAGGAGCATTTCATTGTATTCACCTAAGCGCGCCGCGCCCAGCTTTCTTGAGTTGCCTGGCCTCGAACTCTGTCTCGCGCAGCATAAGGATATCCTCTAGCTGAACAGGCCCGAGCACATTCCGTCTCAATATCTTATTCGAATCCCTGCCTTCGAGGACTTTGCATCTCACTTGGATCGCCTCTCCTCTCATGCCCGTCCTGCCGATGATCTCTTCAACACGTGCAGAAACTGCGGGGGAGAAGCTCACACCAGCTTTCCGTGTGTCTTGAGAATCGCCTTGACGCCCTCTTTGTGATGGTCTGTCTGCCATCGTCTCACTCCGCTTTGAGTTCTTTGATGATGTCCTTGGCTTCGCCTTCCTTGACAATGGCAACACTCACGGTCGGCACTTCAAGGCCTGCGGCCGCCCCAAGCTCTTCCCTGCTGGGAACTTCAAAGCAAGGTACACCCTTTTCCTTGCAGAGCAAGGGAAGGTGCATAGTGATCTCGGCCGGCTGGGCATCCTTGGCATAGACAACGAGCTTAGCATTGCCTTTCTCGATCGCCTTGGTCACTTCATTGGTGCCTTTCTTGATCTTGCCAGTGGTCTTGGAAATTTCAATGGCTTCATAGAGTTTATCGTTTTCTACCATATCTATTCAACTCCGGGAGAATGATTTCCTCCCTCAGGCTTATGCCGTCATCAGTCTTTGGATAAACAGGGTGGAGAGGCAGGCTTTATAAATGTTATTGAAAAACCCGGCCTGGAGAGAGGGGTACGACCAAATAAAAGATTTTGCGCACAAGAAATGCTGCATCTCCTGATATTAAACACCTGAAATCCCGCCATATTACCGAAATGCGACCTCCTGGCCCCTGTAACCCCCCTGATGATCAGGAAATAATGCCCTTCATACACCAAAATTTACCGAAAGGTTTAAATAGGGTGGGCCACATTTATTTTTAAAACTTGTGAAAAAGTGGGGGATACAAGATATATTGCTAACAAGTCATTAAACTTGATTTTGGTGGTTAAACATGGATTCCTACGTGAAAAAATGTCCTGAATGCAGTGGTATAAATCTCTTTTGGAACAAAGAAAAGGGAGAGATCATCTGCAAGGACTGCGGTTTGGTCGTCGAAGAGAAGATGGTCGATTTTGACCAAGAATGGCGTGAATTCGACAGCGATGGGGCAGACAAGATGCGCAGGACCGGCGCTCCGATCAGCTACACCCAATATGATCAAGGCCTCGGCACAGAAGTCGGCCGAAAATCTGATCTTTATTCTCTTGGAAACAAGAACAGAAACAAGTTCTTCCGCCTTAGGAAATGGCAGTATCGCATCTCAACCGCTATCGAGCGGAATTTAAAGCTTGCTCTTGCAGAGCTAAAGCGAGTTTCTAGTTATCTAAAGCTTCCTGAGTCTGTTGAAGAGGAATCCGCCCGTATTTATACCCTAGCTGTCCAGCGCGGTCTTGTCAGAGGCAGATCAATGGAAAGCGTTGTCGCAGGAGCGTTATATGCCGCTTGCAGGCGCCATGATGTTCCCAGGACACTTGATGAGCTCTCGGAGGCATCTGGCATCGAGAAGAAAGAAATCGGAAGAACCTATCGCTTTGTGACAAGGGAGTTGGGCATCACAATCCTTCCCAGCAATCCTGCTGATTATATCGCACGATTCTCCTCAGCACTCAAGCTTTCTGCTGAGACCCAGAGCCGCGCAATCGAGATCCTTGACCTGGCCCAGAAGGCAGAATTGACTTCAGGACGAGGGCCGACAGGCATTGCAGCCGCGGCATTGTACGTTTCCGCCTTGATACATGGTGAGAAGCGAACGCAGCGCGAAGTAGCAGATGTCGCTGGGGTGACAGAAGTCACCATCAGGAACCGCTATAAAGAGCTCCTTGACCGACTAAAGCTTGAGAAAGAAATCAAGAAGACCAAGAAGAAGAGACGGGATTAGTCCTCACAGAAGCTCAAGATGTGGTCCGGGGCCGCCACCGAACGGTCTGGTATCATCTAGCTCAGGAAGATCATCACCAGGAAGATCCCCGTGATGCCTGATGGTTTTCAGCATGTGAAAATCGATTGTTGCACAGACACCAGGGATAGTCTCTAATATGAACTTGTCCCCATACACGTCTGTCGGATCGAACTTTCCTACTATGCACCTATCTGCATAATTGAGCGGAGCTTCACCACTATCATTCAAACAAGTCATGACACCTTCACCGTTCTTTCTGAAATGGGCATTCTCTTTCAGGACAATGGATACGACGCCGATAGGCATATCCAGAAGATCCTCCTTGACTTCATCGAATTGTGCCATTTTTGAGGGGGAATAATAATTGGTTTAATAACATTTCGCAGGCCCTTAAAACGGCAGCCAAGCCATGAGACCAGAAAAGGTGCCCGTATTCAGTCCTAGGAGAACAAATATGAGGAGAATCAGGACGACGAAGAACAGTTGGACAATCCAGACAAGCAATGATCTGATCCAACCTATATCAAACATCACGCGGTAGATCAAAAGCAGGGTGATGAAGCCGATGAACCAGCCCCAGACCGGGAATCTGATGATGATGACCGAAAAGAAGATCCCGACAAGGATATTCGCAAAAAAGACTTTAAGGATGGAGGTCTTCTTTCCCACTGCATGGACCGCAAGCCATGTGGGAAGAGAGGTCACAATAACAATGAAGATGAATAATAATCCCTTGAAGACCGTTTCCCACACCATAGCGGGGGGAGAATTTCCTCGCTTTTAAAACTTGTGCAACTTCTTTTTAAAGTCGATAATCTGGTTGTCCTCAACTGAGATGCCTTCTTCTTTAAGGATTGCGATCTTTGCTTTCGCGCCAGAAGCGAATCCTCCTAAAGCGCCGTCTGAATCGACGATCCTGTGGCATGGAACTTTTGGTGCAAAAGGATTCTTGTTCAATGCCTGGCCCACTGCTTGGTATGCTTTCGTGTTCATTGCGCGGGCGATTGCGCCGTAGGTGCTGATGCTGCCTTCAGGTATCTGAGAGATAATGTCATAAACTCTTTGTTGGAAGGGGGTCGGCATTAAACAGGTCCTCTGTGATATTTCAGATAGTTGAACAAGGGTATACCTCCTAATGTCGCCAGATCAAAGAAGACAAATCCAATTGCGCCGCCGCTGATCATTCCAAAATAACGTCCTGCCTGGTGTGTCTTGAAATGTTGAATATCTTCAGCCCGAGTCGGACGGAAAGAAGGGTCTTGAAGAGTTATTTCAAGCGCTCTATCAACACCTTCATCTGTTCCATTTTGAAAATCATCGAGATATGTTCCTATCATCTGGATCTGAGATATGACCTTGCTTAAAAATTTATTCAAGAAACATGATGATCACAGCTCATATCTAGAATGTCTTCTTCAAAACGTAGTGCTCTATTTCTTGGTCCGATGAACCATTTCGCGATCTTTTCGATCAGTTTTCTATCAGTTGCAGGGTCCATATAATTCGGATCATCAGGATAGGTGGTCTCAGTGATGCGGATATCCCCCTCTTTAGCAGCATTCCAGTAAAAATCATTCCGATCCTGGGTGAGCAGCTCAAACATTACAGCGCCTGATCCGAGCTCAAGATAATTTTGAGTATACAGAGAGGGCCAAGAGGACACTTGCTGTATAAAAACCTCAAATTTCCTCCCCGCAAGGGGTCCTTTGTGGGGGAAATACTCGAATATCGCTGGAACCTCATATTTAGGCATGATGGAGGGAGTAAGGCGGGATATAAAAACTTATTGAAAAGATTTAAAAGCACCAGGAATTGCCTTAGGTTACGCCGCGAAGGCACATTCATCGGGAAGGTGAGACACAAGGTCTCACGTCGCGGCAGCTCTTTCAACGACGAAAGTCGCGAAAGGCACTTCAGTTGCATACACATTGCCGCGATGGCACAATCTGGTACTGCGCAAGCCTGGAATCATTGCAAGCAAGCTTGTTTCCTTATGGATGTCCCGGTTCAAATCCGGGTCGCGGCGGTTTTTTTCTAGAATTATTCTCACTCACAAATAGTCTGGAGCGTATACACTCCGTCATCCGCTGCAAAGATCCAGTATCCTGCATCAGGGTCCATGCGGTCGAATTCGCCGATAACCACCTGATTACCATTAAACGAGAGCAATATTTAACCCTTCCGGAGGCAAACATATAAAAACAGGAAAGACCCAGTTCAGATTCAGTTGTGAGCATGGAATCGATTAAGAAAGAGATCTATAAATTCAGCACTTTCAGCGGTGTCTTCGTACCTTCTGTGCTCGCCATCCTCGGCGCTGTGCTCTATCTCATCACCCCACAGATTTTGGGTGGCGTCGGCCTGCTGAAGATGCTTGCCATCCTCCTCATCGCCCATTCCATCACGATCGCCACTGCGTTCTCGATCTCTTCCATCGCGACAAACATCCACGTCAAGGGAGGAGGACTCTATTATCTCATCTCCCGAAGCCTTGGTTCAGAATTCGGGGGAAGCATGGGCATCCAGCTTTTCCTCGCCCAGACTGTGGCAGCAGCGTTCTACATCATCGCCTTTGCAAAAGGACTGGTCATGCTTCTGGCTATCATGGGATGGGTCGTCCCTGAATTATTGACTGCAAGCATAGCCGCGACGGTCTTCTTCCTCTTGAGCTACCGGGGAGCGAAGTTCATCATCAAGATCCAATATTTCATCCTCGCAATCATCATCCTTTCGCTTATATCAATCATCTTTGGCCCGAACACGACGGGCCATGGTAATGTCCTCTCAACGGGCCTGACGTTGCCGTTCTGGGTGGCATTTGCGATCTTCTTTCCTGCGGTGACCGGTATCGATGCAGGCGTCGGCATGAGCGGTGACCTCAAGAATCCAAAAAAGAGCTTGGTTGTCGGGACATTTGCCGCAATACTATTCACCTTGGGGGTCTACTTTGTGATAGTATTGAAATTATTCTATGCCGCGGATCCTCTCACGTTGAGCACAGAACAGTTTATCATGGCTGACATCTCTCTTTATGCCCCTCTTGTCCTCATCGGCCTTCTTCTTGCCACCTCATCTTCTGCATTAAGTTGTTTCATGACCGCCCCGAGGTCGCTGCGAGCAATGGTCCAAGACAGGATATTCCCCAAGATGTTCAATTTCTTAGGATGGACCATAGGAAAAAACCCTGATCCACGTATAGCACTCATCTTCAGCTTCATTATTGCCCTCTCGATCATCCAATTCGGAGAGCTTCATATCGTCTCGCAGATCGTCGCCATGTTCTTCCTCAATGTCTACGGATGGATCAATGGCGCTGCCTTTTTTGAAAAAGTATCAAAGAATCCCAGCTTCCGGCCGACATTCAACACCCCCACAATGATCTCCTTTTATGGGATGCTTGCCTGCTACTGGGTCATGTATCTCTTCAACCCATGGGTCATGTTCATCGGCATCGCTTTCCAATTGCTAGTGTTCCTTGTCCTCTACAAGACGAGAAGCTCGGTGAAGTTCGAATCAGTGTGGGACGGAGTGTTGTTCCAGCTCCTCAGATGGGTCATGAACCGCATAGAGACAACGGAAAAAAGCAAGAAGAATTGGAGGCCGACGGTCCTTGCAGTGTGCTCAAACGAGCTTAATCGGACGCCTATCCTCGCCCTTCTCGACTGGATCAGCTCGAACAGGGGCATCATGAAGATGTATTTCGTCGAGCAGGGAGAGCTTCAAGACAACGCCAAAAAGAGGGAGATGAGCGAGAAAGAGATGAAGCATTACATCAAGGAGCACGAGCTTGAACTCTATTCAAAGGTCATCGTGGGCGATGACAGCAACGAGGTCTTTGAAACGTTGCTTCAAAGCGAGTCCATCGGCAACCTCCCTCTCAACACGGTCCTTCTTGACTATGACTCCAAATATGATCTTCCCCGCCTCATCAATGCAACGATCCGTTTCAAGAAGAATCTCTTGATATTGAGGAACCAGCGGGGATTCGCCGAGTTCAGGAAGCTTGATGTCTGGTGGAGTTCTGCAAACAACGGCAACCTCATGATCCTTCTGGCCTTCCTCATCACACAATCCCGTCGCTGGAAGAAGTCCGACGCGATCATCCGACTCTTCAATGTGGTGAAGACCAAGAAGGAAGCCGAAAGCACGAGGCAGCGGCTGGAGCGCATGATCGATGATGCGAGGATCGACAACCTCACAACCCATGTTATCATCGAGCCGGCCAAAAAGATGGAGGACATCATCTATGAGCATTCTAAGTTCTCGGATTTTGTCATCCTCGGCATACCTAACTTCCGCAATCGCAAAGATGACAAGGAGATCATGGTCAATATCAAGAAAGCGACAGAACGCTTGAAGATGACCCTCATCGTCCTCGCCAACGACGAAATTGACCTTAATGTCAATTGATAGAATGGTGTTGGCTTTCACCGCAAAGGAATTTCACCATGCGCTGCAGGCAGAGCGTCCCTCCGGCTGTGGGCTGCGGGGAATCATCTTTGGACAACGCTCTAAACGCCTTTGAAACCTTGAGGCGGGACATGATGAGGTCTTTATCCCATGCCCTTTCACCGCCGACGATCGCACTTCCATACCCCTCTGGAAAGAGAAGGATGAAATTCTGCAAATGCCCTGTTTCCTTGTCTTGGCGGGTAAATGGATCCTCATTGTTTATGATCCAGAACGGTTGTGAATTCCTCTCTGAGAGAATACGTTGAAACTCTGGTCCGAGCATTGCTCTCGCTTCATTGGCATGAAACGCCGTAAACGGCGTAATGGGGATCTGGATGCGTCGTCTCAGCGACCTCAATACATTTGTCTCATTCTGTATGATCTCCCTGAATGTAAAACAAATCATGTCCTCGATGAGCATCATGACATCATCTGAACTCGCATCTCTGATCTCAAAATCTAACTTGCTGCAAGGGAAGCTCACATTCTGCTCAGATTTCTCTAAACATGCTTCGGAGGTAATTGCAAAGACCCGTGAATGATTATGGGAAACAATATGCTGTAGCATCATGGTTTGACTAATCTTATTATTGAGATCCCATGCTTTGACATCCCCTTTGATCGGACTTAAAATTGGTGAGGATAAGGGGAGAAGCTGATGAAACTCATGCTCATGGAAGAATGTTTGCAGGCTTCTCAGGAGAGCACTTTGAATGGCAATAGTATCATCCTTTTCCTGCATCATATGTGTAAAAAGCCTCATATCAGAGGGGGGTATAGCCACCATTTTAATACATATTCCAGAAAGAATGGTAGAATCTGCAGGAAAACGAAAGATTTAAATAATGTTTGGAACACCTGTCCCGCACAATGATACATTTAGACGACAAAGACCATAGAATCCTTCAAGTCCTTAACGATCATGCGGAATATACCACACGTAATATTGCCAAACAAGCCCGTCTTCCGATAACAACAGTGCATAATCGTATAAAAAAGCTTCGGTCCCAGGGCATCATCAAGAGATACACCATAGTCAAAGACTATGAGAAGCTCGGCTACCCTGTTGCCGCATATATTCTCATAGACGCATCGCTCAAGGAATTGAAAGAGAAGCATAGGACCCAAGCTGATCTGGTGAAGACCTTAACAAGCATGTCCTTTGTCGAAGAGGCTGCTATCGTAACCGGACAGAATGACATCGTGCTCAAGGTCAGGCTCAGCACCTTGAAAGATTTGAATTCGTGCCTTCTAGAGAAGATACAGGTCCTCGATGGCGTCGAAAGGACGCAGACATTGGTCATCATGAACGAGGTCTAGTTTTCTCCCTCATCTTTTTTTCAATTGCTTTCTTTCTCGCTCTATGCAGCCACATGCCGAGGGAATAGATGGCGAAGGCGACGAGAATAATTCCGAGTGATTTCATGAGAATGTTGGCAATGACTGAGTTGAGGGGCATGTGAAGATTTTAGTATAGTGAATTAAATAGGTTTCCTTTTTTAGCAAGTTTTTTAAGCAAGGAATCTATCCCACTTATAAAAATGTTAGAATTAATTACAAATCCTAAAATTTTTTTTATGGAACGGAATATAACAAGATCTCTTGAACTTGATGATGCTTTGAATAAAGGTTATGAACTTCTTGAGCATTATATAGCATTAGCAGAAACCACAAATAAGGCTGCGGTCCTCATGCGTGAAGATGCTTCTATTGTTTTTGAATTAGGTTCAGGAGGAACTGTTCTAAGAAAAGGGGTTGGCTTCCCTGATTCACGTGAAGATGTAATGTTTCCCGCCGTGGATCTACTCCAAGAACCAGGATATAAAGAAGCTTTTGAATTACTACGAAAAAGACAAAGAAACCATCCAGAAGTTAAGGGTCTCTATCTAACGCTAGCAAACTATGTTCTGCCAATTCTGCGTGATGAATGGCTCAAGAACACTATTTAATGTAAGTCACGTTTTCAAAAATTACGGGTATTCTTTAATTCTTCGCTATGATCGCGCCGATAAGCAGGCCGAAGCCGATTCCACCAAGGATTGACCCGACGAACCAAAATACGGAAATATGGAAGAGGAAGAATCCTAAACCAATGCCAATCATTGTTCCGCCGCCGACAGCCCACGAGGCTCGTTCATCCATTTTTTTGCCATTTGTACGAAAAAGAAACAGGTGTTTATAAAATATTACTTTCAGAAAAAAATCATCTTTATCGCACTCGCAAATACCACGACGAGAACAGCATATCTTATCCATTTCTCTCCTTTCTTGATGCCGAACTTGACACCGTAATACGAGCCTAAGAGGACACTTATTGCAAGGGCAGCAACAAGCTGCCAATCAGTCACGCCCGAGATGATGAATACGATCGATGCAATACCTGCGCCAATATAATGTGCGGCTTTCGTTAAAGCTGAAGCTGAAATGTATGTTTTCCCATAGGTCATGATGTAAAATGAAGCGAAAATTGGCCCCATGCCGCCTGTGAAGGTATTGATAAACGCAATGATCACAGTCCCGAAGAATCCAATGAGATGTCTTTTTCGCTTCGAAAAAGGGGATTTTCGTTCAAGAAGACCGATGTTTTTATTCAAGAGAAGTGTGATTCCAACAGCCAATAAGAAGATGCCCATAATGAGGGTAATTGACCCCTGTAGTAAAGTCACTACCATGAGCGCAGCAATGAACGTGCCAAGAAACATGGGAAACACAAGATACCATACGAGCCTCCAATCGAGTTTCTTGTGCTTATGAAAAAGATAAACACTGGGTACTTTTCCAATGATCATAGCAACTTTCATAGAACCGATCACACTTACAGGAGGGACACCGAGGAAGATTAAAATTGGTCTCAAAATTAATCCAACCCCGCCGCTGATTGCACCCGCGAAGCTTAATATGAGGGTGATAAAGAAAATGATGATATGGATGATAGGTTCCATGAGGCTGATTTGCTTGTTGGCATTAATAAATCTTTACAAAAAATAATCTGCCGGCGGGTGGACAATCAGGGTGACGCGTTTATTCATCATCATTTGAGCCTCGGATATCAAAGCAGCCTAGTGTTTTTCAGAAACATATATAAATGCACTATACTCAGATTACAGCATGGCAGATGTGAATAAACTCAACCAGAAAAACATAATTCAGGCCCTCCAGAAAAATAAGGAAATACTAAAGGAGTTCGGTGTCAAGAAGATTGCGCTTTTCGGTTCGTATGTCAAGAATAATCAGAAAACATCGAGCGATATTGATATCCTTGTTTCTATGAAGAAACCCACCTTTGATTCATATATGGATTGTAAACTATTCCTTGAAGACTTATTTCATAGAAAGGTCGATCTTGTCCTAGAGGATAACCTAAAACCGGCGCTGGCATATATTCTTCAGGAGGCTCAGTATGCAGAAGTTTAGACTTTACTTGGATGATATCCTTACATCAACTCAGAGGATCCAGGAGTATGTGAAAGACATGGATTTTCTGTCATTTGAGAAAAATCAACTTGTCATCGATGCGGTCATCCGAAACTTAGAGATTATTGGAGAGGCAGCGAAAAAAGTCCCGAAGACCCTAAGAATAAAATATCCTGGTATCGAGTGGAAAAAGATAGCAGGACTCCGAGATATATTGATCCATGAATATTTTGCCGTGAATATGGACATTCTCTGGGATATTGTCACGAATAAGGTCCCTGCATTGGTTATGTCAGTAAGGGAGATCATTGCCACAGAAAAATAATCTGCCGGCGGGGGGACAGTCAAAATGATGCGTCTTCTCATCATTTTTTTGAGCCCCTGACCTCCACGTGGCCCAAGCGCATAATCATCGGTTTCCCTCATTGCTCATTATGAGCGTGGCGCTCTAACCAGGCTGAGCTACGCCGGCATCATGCGGAAGAAGCAATTGTCCCTTTTTAAGGTTTTTGACAAAACTTTAATAATAAGTGGGTGTTTCTGCTAGTACATGGATCTAGATAGTTTTCATTTGGGTTATCATGGAAAGCCAATGCCAGAGGAAGGGAATCAAGCATCTTACGATGCTGGCATGGACTTAAAGGAAAAGATGGAATTGTTGAGGGGCCAAACAGAGATCCATGGTTTCATTGCTGAGGCAATGGGTAATCTCAAAGCAACAGGCGGCGAAGTCAAGAACCACAAACACTTACTTGATGGTCAAGCGAGAGAAGTGCTTGTTAACACCAATCCAATAATGATGTACATTAATGATCCTGACCTTAAAGAGAGCCCACTCATAGAAGAACTGCGAGAAGAGATTTTTGGCGTTGGTGGGAAAGGCATTATCGGTATTTGCCTTCAAAAGGACCTTGAATTGTTCGACCCTGATTCTCCTTTATTAGACTGTTACAAGAAATAAATCATCAAATTAGTGTCTACTTGTTTTAAGAAACTTTTTCAAAGCTTTCAAGAAAAAGAAAAAAAATTAATTGCATTCTCCTCCAAGGCATTGTGTCGTCATATTTGTCACACAGCTCACATTTAAGGTGAACCAGAAGGTCCCAGCGCATTGATGCTCCATGACAAGGCTTCCCGAGATGCAGTAATCATCATAGCTGTACGGGCTTCCATCATCATATCCTGACACAGTTCCAAAATTATTTGGATCATAGCCGGCATCGCTGTCGCTGCAGGAGTCAGGCCAAGGGCAATCCTCATTGCATGTTTCTGGTGTCTCCCCGCCTTCGCATACACCATCACCGCAGTCGCTTTCATCATTATCAGTAAGACTGCCGCATCCTGTGTCGCTCATGTCTGTTGCGCCATCACCGTCATTGTCTGATCCATCATCGCACTCGAGTGTTGAATATTCAGATGTATCGCTCGGTGAGGAACAACCTGGATCATTCATGTCAGCATATCCATCGCCGTCATTGTCTGTGCCGTCATCGCACGCAATGGCAAGATTCAATTCACTGTCATCGTTCTTACTAGAACAACCGGGATCAGCGGGGTAGTCAGTGAATCCGTCACCGTCGTTATCAACGCCGTCTCGGCAAGCTTTTATTGCGCTTCGTGCTGCATAGGCCAAGCTTAATACCAAAAGGCCGACCAGAATGAGGGCACTTATCATTGCTATCTTTCCTTTCTTGTCCATATTCTCACCTCGAATTGTTTTAAAATTACTAGGGCATGCTAATATATATAGTTGTGCCACTATCCAGACGTGACTAATCTATAAAAGTTTTTTCGCATACCCGAGAATCTCGTCTTTAGCATAGCTTTTATGCGTCCAGCGGAACTTAAAATCGTCTGAATCATATCTTGGTATGACATGCAAGTGGAGATGCATGATCTCTTGCCCGGCTGCCGTGCCGTTATTTACAAGGACATTATAGCCGTCAGGATGGATCTCAGCGACTAATTTCAAGATGATCTTCGATGCGACATCACTCATCTCGGCAAAGATCATCGGGGGGAGTTGATCTATCCGTTCAACGTGTTGTTTGGGGATAACGAGGAAATGACCTTTATTCGCTGGAGTGATATCAAGGAATGCTATGGTGTTTTTACTTTCAGCAAGCCATGCAGACGGTATTTCCCCTTTTGCTATCTTGCAGAAGATGCAGTCTTCTCTTGTTCCTTGATCTTCTTCCATAGTGCTCTCACCTCTTCGGGAGTCTCGGCAATGGCATCACCAAATATGTGAGGATGACGACGGATCATCTTGTCTCTGACTGCTTTCAGGCTGTCTTCGATGGTGAAATGCCCGGCCTCTTCAGCCAGGACAGCGAGAAAAACCGCATCCCAGATGACATCGCCGATCTCTTCTTTCAGATTTTGCATATCCTTCTCGTTTATAGCTTCAACGACTTCATTCGCTTCACTTACAATCTCGTTCCGGACACTGTCAAGGGTCTGCTCCTTGTCAAAAGGGCATTCCTTTCTCAAATGCCGACTGATATCCAGAATCTCCTGAAATGCATTCATAAGACGGATCGGAGCTCGCGTAGATTCCCTATTTTTGGTGAGAACTCTCGTCTTCCACGCCGGTCGACAAGGACGCCTTTGATGCCTGCGTTCTCTGCGCCCTTCATGTCGCTCTCGAGAGAGTCACCGACCATGATTGTCTGATCCGGCTTCAGCTTCATCTTCTTCAGCGCGGCCTTGAAGAGGTTAGGATTCGTCTTCAACGCTCCGGTTTCATAGGATAAGGCAACTCCATCAAGGAGATCGAGGAGTTTGTATTTCTCTAATACCTGCTCCACTGAAAATTGGTCTGTATTGGAGACGAGCCCGATCTTGAAATCCCTCTTGAGATCATCCAACACCTCTAAGGTCTCTGGAAATGGTTTTGAGAGCAAGGTGTTCTTGTTCCACATCCCTACAAGACGTTCTATCATGAGGGTATCAGCCTTGATGTCAAATGTCTTGCAGACCGCAGTGAAGGCTTCACTCAGGCTATCCCATTTCTTGACCATAAAACATTCTTCAAATGCAACGATATATTCCTGGAATGGCATATCCAAACGGAGGATGGTCCTGACCTGTCTCACTGGGGAATAGACTCCATTCTCTACAAGAGTCCCCCAAAAATCGAACAGAATAGCCTTTTTTGCCCCCATATAGAAACACATGCAGAACTTATATATAAAGATTGTCAGTCAACAGCGATAAACGACGAAGGCAACTGCGGACTCCTCCTAATTTTCTTTATGATCCGGATATCAGTGATCCAGACGTCAGGAAACTGCCCGTCTTCATCCTCCTCATCATTCTTGATCATCTGGAGGATGGTGGTCAGCGCAACAGAGGTGGCGATCATGCTCTCCAGTTCAACACCAGACTTTGCTGTAGCGCGGACCATCGTCCTCACCTCGATGTATTTATCTTGGATATCAAAAGTGATGTCAATGCCCTCGATGGGAATCTGGACACAGCGGGGAATGAGGCCATAGGTCTGCTTCGCGGCATTGATGCCCGCGATCTCCGCCTGCGCGAGGACGTCTCCTTCCTCGACCTTCTTCTCAGCGATTTTCTGTATAGTCTCGTCCTTGAGGAAGATCTTTCCTGAGGTGATGACTTCCCGGACGAGAAGACGTTTCCTGCTGAGGTCTTTCATGACAGTTGCATGGAGAATGCATTATATAAGCCTTTTCACAAAAACTATTTAAGCAAGTGAAATTTCATCCTCGATTAGTTTCTAAAAGGGGTGGCACGGTGAGCTCGATTGAACAGAAGGGATGTCCTAAGGATTACTGGTGAAACGATCAAGTTAGGGCTTTCTACATGGTTTGACAAGGATGAGATAGCTGCCTTGGTGAGTGAGACCGATCCTTCAAAACCAAGGGTAAGCGATGAAGCCGTACTTTTTCATGCCTGGCAATATTTAGGGGGGATCGCCCCTGCTCAGATCGAGAGGTCCATATTAGAACATCGGCAACAAGGTGAACATATCACGCATGATATTCTCGGTGAGGAACTCATCGAAGATCCAACTATTCCTAATCATAGGCAGATACTTGAAGCGCGTATCCGAACGACCTGCGATGATTATCACAGATTGATCAATGAGATATCAGGATATGAAGAATTTTTAGACACATTCTCAATTAAATTGAGCGCATTCGGTATATTAGACCATGATAATAACCTTGTTGTAAATGACGTGTTGAGGAATGTATTTCCTCTATTCTCCCATGCTAAAAGTCGGAATAGGGAAGGCACTATCGACGCTGAAAGGGACCTTAATCGCGACCGTGAGCTTGAAATAATCTACAGTTTACATGATATGGGCTGTGATAATGTCGGTGCAGTCTTCCAAGGAACCCATGATAGGAGTCTATATGATGCACGTAGCTTTGTTAAAAAGATTCCTTTTGCAAGAGGCCGCATTGTTAAAGGCGCTAAATATTCAGGGGAAAAAGATGCAGGCCGTCCAGATTCAGAAAAAACAGAGAATGTGTATGATTTAGCTCAAATTTTCCTCGAAAATAACGGCCGTCTTGAAGTTGCGACACACGATGTTGATCTCCTCAAGCGGATATTGAAATTAGTCAATGATTACACCACAAAAAGCCACATGCCCATGGTTGAGTTTCAGATCTTACAAGGCGTCAATAACCGTTATAATCATCTTCTGGGAAGGATGATCAATAACATAAAGAATCTTAATTATATTGTGAGGGCCTATATGCCCAGAGTCACCCTCCAGCCAGAGGAGATCCTCCCAGGAACAGTAATCGCTTATTGTCGTCGACGAGGAAATGAACCAGGATTCATAGGATATGGCATATTGAATTTTCCCTTTTTGTTTAAGAGAGCCATGCTCAATCCCGAGCAGTTCTGGTAAAATTACTTTTTCGCCGGCGCCTTATTGACCAAATAGAGAATTTCACAGGCCTTGCACCTCTCTGTCGCCGCAGGCTCGCCGCATGATGAACAATCAACCAAATTTTCTGCCTTTTCTATAGGAGGCGGCATCAATGCAATCATCTGTTCATGGAATTTCACCACATTATACTTTACATGCGGATTCTTTTTCTCAAAGAAGTTCAGAACATTAAGGTAATCTCTCCTGTATGCATCCTTTGAGCAGGGGCACATGCCGTAATGCACCGGGAACTTTCGCAGTCGAGAATATCGGATGATCTCTTCCTCTTTTAGGCCATACAACGGCTTCACGCGCTGCACAAACCTCTTTGAAGATGTCGTCCCGGATTTCGGGCCTTGTCTGCGCGCTAATTTGAGGTCATTCCTAAAGACATTCATCACAAAACTCTGCGCCTCATCATCGAGGTTGTGGCCGGTTGCGAGGACATCATAGCCGAGCTTTCGCGCATGCTTATTCAAGAGATGACGTCGTAATACTCCACATATAGTGCAGGATGACTTCTTATGGCCTTTCCGCTTCAATACCTCCTGCATGAGGCAGAGGGACATCTTGAACTCTTCGATGAACGAGATTATATTGAGTTTGATACCGAGGTCTTTACAGACAGTATGGAGGTTCTTCAGGTTCTCTTCTGTGTAGCAGCCGATGCGGACATCCACAGAAAGCGCCTCGACAGCATAGCCGAGTTTCTTGAGGATGTACAATGCGGTCGTAGAGTCTTTCCCCCCGGAGACAGCGACCGCTATCTTGTCTTCTTTCTTGAGGAGGTCATACTGCTTGATCGTCTTCTTCACTTTATTCTCGACGTACCGCATGAATCTGCGGTCATCTGCAGTGATCTCCTTGACTTCAGGCTGCTGTTCGAGGACTTGGCAAGGCATGACCAGAGCAGCCTCGGTCGATTTATAAGCCTTTTGGAGAGTTTTTTTATAGCTAGAATGGTTCCCCCCTCCATGAACGATCCAGCAGGGATAATGAAGACGCAGGTCTATGAGCACATGCAGGAGAAAGATCGTGTTGGGCAGCTCTCTTTGGCGCATAACTATGATCATGTAGAAAATGTCGCCAAGATCGCAGGAATTCTCGCCCCTTACTTCGGGAGAAAATTAGGTGTTGAAAATCCTAATGATCTTAGGCCTTTCGCAGAGATGGCTGGTTATGGCCACGACGCCATCAGGTATATGACCCAGAAGGATTCTGGAGAAGCATCAAGCGCAACATTTGCAGATACAATTTATCATGATCATCTTACTTCTCTTGTAGACCATGAGCTCTATCACCGCCTGGTCATTGATCCTATTGAGACACATGGCGAAAGCTTTGGTTCAGTCTCGGAGATATACAAGAATGACCTTGAAGCAAAGGCAGTTGCCATGGCGGTCGCTGCTGCAGATAAATTATTCGAGGCATCAGGTCCTCGGGTATTGGAAAGAAGGTCATTCTTTGTGGGCAAAGAACGCATGCTAAATCCTGATGATCTTGGAGCTGTTTTCAAATACCCGGAAGAATCATTGCTCGGTGTGCTCACTGAAACAATGGTGCGATTAGGAGATGTCAACCATATATCGAATTACGCTTCGGATCCAGCGCTTCTCGCCATTGCAGAAGAGCTGCATAGCTTTCAGTATCAATTCTATCTTGGTATGTTATTTGCCCTAAGAACGGATGAGCAAGGTTCATTGGATTATCTTGTCCAACGCCTTGAAGGAAGTGCCAAAACTAAGGAACTAGCTGCTCGCTTAGAAAAAGCGGGAAAACGCCTTGTCGCTGAAAACCATTTTGACTCAACCTTTCTCGACCAGAATGGCTATAAACACTTGGCGAATAGGATTAGAGTTATCCCATCAGACCTCGCAGAAAGCGCCATTACACTTATATCTTTGTACAGTCAAACAGACTCTCTTGAAGCGGCGTTGGCTGCACATGAAGCTAATCCCAAAGGCCCTGCCACATTTAAAGCCTGGATGAAGGCAATAAAAGCATATCGCAACGGCGAATACACTAATGAGTTGATCAGAAGAATCGAAGAGCATACAGAAGAATCGGATGGAGAATCTTCAGAAGAGGAGGGAGAGGAGGGCGAGGTTTCTGAGGCCACTTGAATGTTTCGTAAGTAACAACCGCAATGTAGTCACTTTTAAGGGGTAATTAATCGAAAGTTTTATAAAGGGTGAAACTAAAACCCCTTCCATGGGTAGATTAATGAATGCTGAGGCAGGAATAGATGAACCTAGTCCTGTAAATAAAATTGATCTTGATGGGTTCTATAACAAACTTGGTCCTACATTGCTCAGTCGTGAAGCAGTTGCTCAACTATTGAATACTGCTGCACCAGATGTTTTAGAAGTGTTGCTTGAAGAACATCAGGAAAGAGTAAAGGAAAAACCTGTGAACAGAAATCCTGAAGGTCTATATCAAACTCCTGTTCAAGGAACAACTGTGCCTAATAAAGCTTCTGACGTTCCATCTGATGAACGATTAGATTACACACCTACCGGTCCTGAAGGAATAATTACCGAAGTAGACCCATTTAGTCCTCCCGTGGATGAACAGGCCACTGAAAAAAAAGCTCGAAATGTTCCCTTGCCATTAAAACCATTAAAATATATTGGTGATTGGGGGATCTGTATCGGCAAATACATATTTGCTGATGAACTGCCAACAGCTCCTAAACTGATTCCTGATTGGGTAAAGAAAGGCTCCAAAAGGTTGAGTGACAGAATTGGTGGGACATGGGAAATAAAAAAATTAAAAGAATGGTCTCAAGGAGCGAAAGAATATCGCAAAGATTGGAGCGAATATCGAACATTCAAGAGATATAGACATCCCGAAGTTTCCATGCCAATCCCTCATTTTATCTCAAAAAACGACGCAGTGATATCCCGTCTTCGAGAACACAAATACCTGATGCAGGATTGGGATGATTACATCACTGACAAGCTTCGCGGATTCCCTGCAGAGCGGCCGCCTTACATGCCTGAAAGTGCAAAGAACGACCTGAAGAACTTCTTCACCATTCCAAAATCTGCGTATGTGAAAGGCGCCTCTGCCACAGCCCTTGCCGCCCTGCTCATCGCGGTATCTCCATTCTCATCTGAGAAGACCATGGAAAAAATAGGTCAATACCTTAAACAGAATTTCAATCAGGCAGGCCAATATATTGGCGAGTTAGCGGGAGATTTCAAGCCAATGATGGCTGAAACTGGAACAGTATTGGGCTCTCTAGGAAGTGAAATGGCCGAGAATGCAAAATTAATTGCTCAAGGCATCCCCTCGATTGATGATCTTGAACTCATTGTTAATGAGGGTGTTGTGCAAGATTTTGTCATAAAGGGAAATCCTTCATATGCTTCTCCTAAAGAAACGCATAAAGAAACCGGAGCCATTGTGAAAGAACCTTATAAAGATCCTGCGCCTGATTCATCAGCTCCAAAAGAAGATTTAGTTGTCCAAGCGAAGATCTCCCCTGATAAAACAGACAAGAGCATCTTCTACGGCGAACGCCCTTTAAGACAGAATTGTTCCCCTTCAACTGAACTCTATGAGCTATTGAAATCTGCCAACATTTCTCTTCAAGAAGGAAGAAGTTACAGCGACTATCTCTGGGGTTGGAAGGATGAGACAGGAAGCTATGCAGGTGTTGTCGCTAACGCAATGGATAGGCTGGGCATTGTTGATCAGAGAAAAGTCCATGTCGGCAAAAAGATCAGCCTCTATGCAAGCGATCTTCCGCAAGGGCGAGAGAATAAACCTGTTGAATATGCTGTTACTGATTATGATCAGTTCATCAAGGCTGGTGACACCATAGCAGAAATCAACATTGCTTATCTGAATGAGAAGGGTATTGATCCTGAACCTTGGCTTGTCAAATCCCTGAACACCTATGTCCTTGACAAGATGGGATTAAAGACAGGCAAACAGCTCCAACCTGGAATGAAGTATTCCATGGACGCAGAAGAATACAAAAATATCATTGAGCACGAAATCAAAGCCCATACTGGTCTTGAAGTAATCCTTAATGAAGATGCTCCTGTTTCAAGCGATGTTGCTGTGAAATCGTATATACCTTTGCTCTTGTTGCCCCTTGCGGCTGCGCGAAGAAGGAGAAGGAAAGGAACATCAGCTGATACCCCTGATCATGATGACGAAGACATATTACAATATTTCGGTGAACGACTACACCAAGCAGTCATGATAGGCGGAAGCGATAGCACTGTTGAAGAGAAAGTCCAGGATGTCATGCATGTACAAGCAACATCCATTGACAGGATTGGAAGACTTTATGCCTCTGGAGAATCAGCATCCGCGATTGCCAATGATTATGGTGATCCTGCTTGGGACAGCGACGGGATAAGAGATATCGGAATGGCCTATCTTCAAGCTCATGGAATGACCCGAAAGGGAAGGTTTGACGGCAAAGCTGTCGAGGATGCTGAAAAGAAAGCAGCCGCCACCAAAGAGGTTCTCGGCGCAAAAGAGGGCAGAGAGCTCTTCATGCAGCATACCAACCAACAGATCAGCATGAGCCATTATCGGACCCTGGCGAAGCGAGGCCAAGAGATGGCGTATCAGAGAGCTGCCTGAGGTTAAAATGGAATACAGAGAGATTAAGACTGCACCGGAAATGAAGAGAATTAGTGTTGTGTGGGGGAAGAACTATCGCACACCTGAATTTGGAGTGGCATTAAGAGTTGGAACCCAATGGAATATTTATGGGCAGTCAAATCCGCATGCAAACGGAAGACCCTGTGCGGATCCAGACGGTTGGATGCCTAAACATGGAACTGAAAGAATAGACGCAGCGAAGAGGCTTTGTGATATTCTTGTACAACATCATAATATCCAGAGATAAATATATAAGGAATAGAACTTTCTCCGTGTGAATGGCACTCGTTACAGGGGGGGATGATAGCACTCCTCTTGATGATGACCCATCCGGGCTCACTGAGTTGATAAAGAGAAATCCTTATCGCACTGCCACACTCGCTATTGCTTTTCTCAGCCTTTATGTCGGCATTTTTCTCTATGGAAAGAAATACGAAGACCAGCATCACATTGGATATGAGGAGAATGTGGTTGTTAACTCATTAGAACCGGTGATAGATCGCACACAAGGACCAATGCCTCAAGAATTTTTGCTAGCTATTGAGGGATCAAATAGGGTGTTCACGATTAGTCCGGATCTATTACATTGTGAACTCCTCTATGAGGACCATTTTCCAGATGGAGTGTCCCTCCCAAGCGTTATTAGTAAGGGAGATACGCTAAACATTTTGGTTCTTCTCGGAATGTTCTGATAGTTTAATATGCTGAAATGGTCGTATTCTTCTTTATGAAGGCGTCTAATGGCAGATTTCGGCTTAAGGAATTGTACCGGTTTCGTGGATTCAAATTCGTGGATAGTTTTGTGGA
>JBDRLS010000147.1:0-7573 GCA_043812875.1 Nanobdellota archaeon | reverse complement strand
GTCATGGCAGTCAATGACCAGCACTGGAATCTTGAGGGCAACAGGATTGTCGGCATGCATGTCGTAAACTTTTTTAATGAGACACTCCTCAACTGACCCATGGCAAAGAATAAATCGCTCTTTGGTGAGATGTGGTCTTTTTTAAAGGTCAGGAAATTGTGGTGGCTCACCCCTGTCATTGTCATGCTTCTCGTCGCCGGCATCCTTATCCTTTTTGGTCAATCCACTGCGCTCTCACCCTTTATCTATGCCCTGTTCTGATTCCTCTCCTTCCCCCCTCTTAGATAAACAATGGCAGAAATATTTTTAAATGGCCCCGTTCTCCCGGGCATAGGTGATAGCGATGAAAGCATTTATTACGTCAGAAAGCGTTACTGAAGGACACCCGGACAAGATCTGTGATATGGTTTCAGATTCCATTCTTGATGAGCTTCTCAGCCAGGATCCGGATTCTCGGGTTGCTGTGGAATGCCTTACCACCACAGGACTCATGATCTGCGCAGGTGAGGTATCCACAAAAGGATTTGTTTCTGTCCAACAATTGGTGAGGGACACCCTTAAACAGATCGGCTATACTGATCCGCGATTCGGCATAGATTGTGATGATGCTGGTGTCTTGGTATCCATCCATGCCCAAAGCAAGGACATTTCCCAGGGTGTTGATGATAACGCTGAGCATGAGCAAGGTGCGGGCGATCAAGGCATGATGTACGGATATGCATGCACCGAAACACCTGAGTTGATGCCCCTGTCAATAATGCTCGCGCACAAATTGACACGGAAGCTTGCCTCTGTGCGTAAGGACAAAACATTGGACTATCTCGGTCCGGACGGCAAATCCCAAGTCACCATTGAATATGAGGATGGCAAGGCGAAGCGTGTTGATGCAGTGGTCATTGCTGCACAGCACAAGGAAAGCGTCGAAGAGGCGACCGTGAGGAAGGATATCATTGAACAGGTCATCAAGCCCGTGCTCGGTGACCGCATCGACGCGAACACCAAGATCTTTGTGAATGCGACCGGCAGGTTTGTCATCGGAGGTCCAGAGGGAGACACAGGCCTCACGGGAAGGAAGATCATCGTGGACACCTATGGCGGCGTCGGCCGTCATGGCGGCGGCTGCTTCTCAGGCAAGGACCCTTCCAAGGTCGATCGCAGCGGTGCGTATATGGCAAGGTATGTCGCAAAAAACATCGTCGCTGCAGGACTCGCTGAGAAATGCGAAGTGGCATTAAGTTATGCCATCGGTGTCGCAGAGCCCACTTCTGTCACAGTCGACACCTTCGGGACAGGCACCCTTCCGGAAGAGAAGATCAGCGAGCTTGTCAGGAAACATTTTGCCCTGACCCCGAAAAAGATCATTGCGCATCTCAAGTTAAAGCGTCCTATATTCAAGAAGACCGCTGCCTACGGCCATTTCGGCCGTAATGATCCAGACTTCACCTGGGAGAACACTGACCTTGCCGAGACATTGAAGAAAGAAGCTTCCAAGATGGGATCAATAGGCTTAAGGTAAGGGCATCTTTTTTTCATTGACATGATGCAGGGCTCACAAAAAGCGGCTTTTTCCATAAAGCCGACCAAAAGTATTTATAGCTCAGAACCTTCCATCCAAACGATGCAATGCGATCTTTGTGGGAACGAGGAACAGCTCTATCTTACAGATATAGAGGGTTCTCAACTCAACGTATGCAATCGTTGTGGTCAGCACGGTAAGATCATCAAGAAAGCAAAAGGCATATCATCGATCGCACGGCAGGTCAAGGAAAGGCCGCGAACCGAAAGGGTATTGTCCATCATCTCTGGCTATGGCTCTGCCATCAGGAAAAAAAGGGACATGCTCGGCATGAGCCAGAAAGATTTTGCCAGAACATTGAATGAGAAGGAATCACTTATACACAAGATGGAGACAGGGTCTTTTGAGCCCTCCCTAGAAATGGCTCGCAAGCTCGAAAAGCTTTTAGGAATGACCCTCGTGGAAGAGATCGAGTCCAATCCAGAGTCTATGGAAAGAAAGACAGGTAATGGCCTAACCATCGGCGATCTGATCAGGATCAGGAAGCGCTGAGACCTTCCAGGTCTCTATGTCCGGGCGGGAATAAATGTTCGTAAAGGTTTCATTGTTTCTCAGCAGGAAGAGCAAGCCTTGTTCCGGCTCATCCCAAATGAGGTCATGCTTCATCGCTTCATCTATCCAGAGGTAGCTGACATTCAATTCTCTGAGAAGGTCTGATGCAATGGCAAAATCATTGGTATAGAACAGCTCATAGCTCTGCTTCATCGGTTCTCTCATCACCGGTTCTTTCTGTGCAAAGGTCTGGATATAGGGCCAATATCGTTCGTGGGTCAGGACTCTTCCATCAGGATACCGAGAAAGGGCAAGCCAGCTCTGCACCACGGCCGGATTCGGCTCAGAAACCGTGAGGGAATCTAAGGTTATCAAAGTGGAAAACAATAAGCCGCAGCCGATGGTGGTGAGGGTGAGCTGTTTGATGAGGGGCAGCCTCCATTTCATGATGAGCAGCTTCTCAATGGTAAATGCACCTAAGATACTCGTGCTCATTGCAGGGAGGAGCATGGTCTGGGAAGCCCACAGCCGAAATCCAAGGAGGGAAAGAAAAAAGAAGAGATATAATGGCGCATTTGTTCTCCGTGTTCGCCAGCATAACACGATGCCTCCGATCGCGGCGACGAGCGTGAATATCGAAACACCTGTCAATGACCCAAAATCACTTAAGATGTGCAGGGTCGCAGGTTCAGGGGAGATCCGACTTGAATTAAGTGCGATGATGATTGAGGGAATGCTTATCACCATAGCCCTCCCCACTCTCCGTGCACTGAAGAAGAGGAATGTCATGCCCAGCATGAGTCCGAAGGCGGGGGAGGTGAGTGTGACGACGCACAATAATCCTGCCCCGATATACCATAGCCTAGATTTGATGAACAGATATCCGCTGAGCATAGAGAGGAACAGCAGGAATGCCTGTTCCCCGAATCTGAGGCTGGCTGAAAGCACAGCTGAGGATGACACAAAGAGGATAAGCGCATAAAGGCTGAAACCCTGACTCTTCCCAGATTTTCTTAAGATATGGTATCCTAGGGCAAGGGATGCTATCATGAAAACCGGGGGAAGCAGCTGGACAACAAACACCAGGACCTGCGCCCCGAACAATGCACGGGCACTCCAAAGGATAAAATCGTAACCGGTTGCCGGTTCAGCTGCACGGATCATCATTTCATAGGGCTCTGGGCCGATGAGCAATCCTTCCTGCACCAGAGACCTCACCACCAGGGGAATGGATATGATGATGCCGACCGTGACGAGAAGCAGGGGAAGGGCAGCGTCGTATCGTTTCATTCAGTCCACCCGATTGAGTGTACAAATATTTCGGTATACCTGTGCTTGTCGGTCATAAAGAATCTTAAAACAATCTTGGGGGAACGGGGATGTGGACAAGTTATAAAGTGCGGCAGTTCTGGGTGAGATATAAATGTATGGGGCCCCATATTTTTCAAGTGAAGCAATGATATCAGTTTTATAGGGGGTCGTAAATATCGTTTCAATATCTTTAAGACGCTGTTCAGCGTCGTTTTCAAAGAGGAATTCTTTGTCAATAATGACTTCTCGTTTCGCAATGGCGCGGACAATGAATCCATCTCTCAAACCTGATGCTACCTCTCCAGGTTCTTGTCGGGAGAGCCACTCTAATGTTCGTATTTCCCCAGGTCTTGGAATATCATTGGCAAGTTGCTCTTGGCTCAGGGCAATCGTTGGCACGATAGAGGTGATGGCAAAGACCAGGAGAAGGCTTATCAGGAACAAAGGCTTTAACGCAACAATTTTTGTCTTATCAATATAGGAAACAAACAGCACAAGGAATTGAGCCACTAGGAGGATCAAGATAACCGCAAGTATGCTTAATCCAAGACGTAACGGTAAAAGTCTCGTCCAAAGGAGCACCCCTAAAATCAGGGCAGTGCTTGAGAGCAAGTGCACTTCCCTGTTCTTCTCCTGAAAAAGATATTTTGAAATGATGTATGCTCCAAGGATGAACGGGACGAATCCTATACTGTACAGCGCCTCAATGAGCGTGATGTCATGGAAAAACACAACTGATACTGATTCAGGAACATTCTGCCAGATTACCCTTATGCCATGTTCAAGGAATGCCTTTTTGTAGATGATGAATTGAAACCACATGGTGAAGAACGTGATAAACAAACCAACCTCGACCTCGGCCCGTCTGATGGATCCTCCTTCAAGGCGGGAGATGAACAGGGAAAGAAGGATGCTGAGCACGAGAATGAAGCTAAGTGGCGAGAGGAGAGTTAAGATGAGGAAGCTCATGAGAAATCCCCTAAGGTCATGTTTTTTTGGAAGACCCATAAAATAATAATATGAAAGGAGCAAGAGGGGAAAGGAGAGTGTTAGGGAAGAAAGCGTGTGCAACGTTGTTTCATAGATGATAGGGGCAAATCCTGACATAAACGCGGCAATCAATGCGATCTCATGCTTCTTGGTGATGCGGAAGGCAAGAAAGTACACCACGATTACGAGTGTGCTGATAAATATGTTCGGAAGGACCTTCAGTGCGATCGAAAGAGGTATGAAGAGTGCGCCTCCAGCCAAGATACATGAAAAAAGAGGGGAGCCGACATACATTTCTTTATCTAATGGTGAACTCATGTACAGGAGTGGCTTGCCTGTCTCAAGGATGGTCTCAACCTCTAAATAGGTCTGGTACGCATCATAATGGAAGTAGGGGGTCTGGAAGGCAAAAACGAGGCGCACCACTAGGACAAAGGCAAATATTCCGGCAAGGAACAGCCACTTTCTCATAGGATAACGAATCTCTACACTATTTAAAAATCCTTTGGCAGACGAAGCTCTGTCCTGACCCTATTAAGAAGAATTCATTTTGGCATGCATCATAACTTGTTTAGATAGGACTGACCGAAAAAGGCATAGGCAGGCTAAAGTGAACCTGTTGGTGGGCAGGGTCGGCAGGTTACTCACGGAAAATCCACTCTTCCCCTATTGTTTTTTCCGGAAAAGGCAACATATACTTTTTATTCCTCCCTCTTCCTCTCTCAACATGATGGATCCGCTCAACTTGTTTCAACTCGAGTCTAATATGTTAACCATGATTTATGGACCCGCAGGCTCAGGCAAGACCACCTATGGTCTCTGCTTGGCAAAACAGCTCTCCTCAAGGAAAAAAGCAATATTCATTGATACTGAATATGGCCTTTCGAGGGAGCGAATACACCAACTCGGCAATATTCACCTTAATGTCTATCGTCCGGAGAGCTATGTCTCCTATCATCAGCTTATCGAGGCATTTCACCGGCGTCCACCACGCGCTTCATGCATGATCATTGACTCCATCGCCATGCCCTATCGCCTGGAACTTGCGAGAGATGATCCTCTTGTGGTCAATCGTAAAATGGCCATCCACTTAGACATGCTCTCAAGCATTGCACAAAAAGCAAGGATTCCCATCATAGTCATCAACCATGTCTATACCCCTTTCGGGAAACAAGACGTGCTTCCTGTTGGCGGAGACCTCCTGCTCTATCGCTGCAAATGTATTGTCGAATTGCAGAAGCATGATAAGAAGCGTGTAGCATTGTTGAAGAAGCATCGTTTCCAGGCTGAAGCCGGAACAGGGTTCATCATCACTGACCAAGGCCTCTTACCGGAACGCTCTGAGCATAGTCAAGGGCCTCTTCATGGGGAAGATAGGACAGGAGTCTGGCGATGCCCCGCTTGATCTGTTCAGCAGTCGCATGCTGAAGATTGATGACCCTCTCCTTCCCGAATGCTTTCTCTTCCTCCCTATCACCGATAAAATCTTCAGGTGATCCATTCCCTTTCATGCCGCATTCAATGATCTCTCTTTTGCTGCCTTGGTTGACAAGTGAATAGGGGAGGGACAGCCCATTCTTTCGACAATACTCAAAGACTTTCTCAGCATTCTCCCCCAACTTCACTTTTCCCGTGAAATGGCTATCATCTCTACTGAAGTAATTTCCGGAAGCAATGAGATCAATGCCATGGGCAAGGAGGATCTGATCATTGGAGACAGAATCTTGATCCCTTAACCACTCACGGTAGACCGGTAGGAGGGGGTCATCACCTTCTAATTCTCTAAAAGAATAGGATTGCCCAGCGATATTGACCTCATCCTCAAGCAGGAATGCGTTGGGATTCGAATCAAGCTTCTCTTCAAGGAGCTGTCCGATGACGCGTTCGCAGCTTCTCGACAGGATGAGTCCCGGATAAAATATGCCATCTATGATCCCATCTTCTATTCGTCTTTTGCGAGCCACTCTCAGTGCATACACCTCTGCAGCATTGAGATGCATGAGGTGTGGGATCTTTTTGTCATAGAGCTCGGTGAGGACACCTTTCAATGTACTCGCCTTCTGGGAGACGATACGGTCGTAGCCATAGCTCCCGAGCCATTCCTCAGGCAGGATGTGCTCAGCTCCCCAGATGAGCCCTGCCCACGCCGCTCCTGGAAGCGACAAGAGGATTCTGAACACGTTTCTTTGCTGGTCAAACGCCATCTTATTCACGTTCTCTTCATAGAGCGCTTCATCGTGGTCAGTGATGAACTGCACGCGGCCAATCCTCTCATCAAACGGCGCGTTTCTCCATTCATTCACCCTCTTTTCCAGTTCGTGGCTCATTCTTCCGTGAAGTCATCGACCGTGAACTTGAATTCTTCATCGTTCTTGATGTCGCCACGTGCTTTGAGATACTCTTTCGCGAGGATATAAAATAAGAGTCCTAGACTCTTCTTTCCTTTATTGTTGCACGGCACGACAAGGTCGATGTTGTTCGACTGGTTGTTCGTATCGCAGAGCGCGACGACCGGTATCCCCATTTTTATCGCATCACTGATTGCGTTCCTGTCAGGCCATGAATCCGTCGCGAACAGGATCTTTGCTTCAATGAACGTGTTAAGCTGGGGATTCGTCAAGATTCCCGGAGGGTATCTTCCAGCGTATACTCTCACACCGGTTGCCTTGCTGAACACCTTTGCCGCTTTCCAGCCGTTTTCCCGTCTGCTCACCACGACAATGTCTTCTGGAGCATACTTCGAGAGCATTGTTGAGGCAATCTTGATGCGCTCATCGATCTTCTGGAGGTTGAGGACAGCGAGTCCATCAGGTCTTGTCTTATAGATGAACCGTTCCATATACTTTGTCTGGAACTTGGTGCCGATGTGGATGCCTGCTTTCAGATATGTGTTCGTAGGGACTAAAAATGTTTCTTCTGCCATTGTTTTTCACCTAAGTTCTGCAAGAATGTATCTTGCGATTTTTATTACCTCACGCAAGCTGGCCCGCACTGTACGCGAAGCCGTCGGTAATATGAGGGGGATGCCAAGACCCTTTTTAAAGGTTTCCCCTTGCTTGGCTTCTGTGTTATCCGGAAACTATTTCCCTACGGTGAGTTAAATCAATGTATGAAACTTACGAAGGGAAAGCTTTTGGAGACTTTAAGACGGAAGAATGATGGTTGGACGACGTATCAAGTACGTAAAATCGCTGGAATCAGTAT
>JBDRLS010000146.1:0-11566 GCA_043812875.1 Nanobdellota archaeon | reverse complement strand
TGCTTGGATCAAGATAGTAAGACCGTTTTCCGATCTTGCTCTGCACCGCATCAAGGAAGTGCTGCGGTGTCTCCATGCCTTCTTTCATGATGTCCATGGCATACCCTACTCGGGTATAGAGCGACATCTCATCGATCTTCTGTAAATAATGCAATAATGTTTCAAAATTAAGGGGAGCCAATTTAGGAAGGATCTTCTGCAGCTCTTCAAATCCATTGGTGAACTTGATCTGCCGCAGGCAGTCAATGATCGTCCGTTCCTTATCACTGACCTTGATCATGGTGCCGTTATGGTCATAATCCTTGAACCCGAAGAAGTGCTTTGTGGTGATGATGCGGTAATCGATGCCGGCGCAGTGCACATCCGGTACTCTGCTGGGAGAAGAGATGTAGACAGTGGGAATCTTTTCTGCGCCGGCAAGCAATTCTAATGCTGTGTGGTGGCTCAAGAATCTATCCTTGATCATCAAGTCCGCGACCTTGTATCGATCAGGCGAGAACGCATTGTTTGAGTCAGGCGCCAGCTCAAAAGGCACAGCAGCGTACAAGCCTCCTTTGATGCGTTTGAAGTAGTGCTTCGCCACAAGGTTCTTGCACGCCACAACTGCCTGCCTATAGTTCTTGAGCAGCTCCTTGACCTGTTCTAAAGTGCAGACTCCATTGTAGAATGCCTTGTATACCTTCTGCTCAATCGGAGTTAATGTCATTCTCGGCTTTATAAACAATCCATCATCTTCACTTTAAAAATGTTGCGATTTTCGCAGTTATTTGAGAAAGAATGTAATGATTTCATAATATGGCTCTGATAATGCATATCTAATTATAATAATCATGAAATATAGCTCTCATTTTATATATTTTCTCTAATAATTATCCTCAAAAAGAGTTTTTTATACAATTTCTATATTATTTTTAAATAAAAGAATTGATAACTATCTTTTTTATAAAATATTATCGAATATGTACTTATAGTTTAAAATTAGTTCTCTCTAAGGGCACATTTCACCATTTGGCTTCATTTCTTTGGACTTTATGCAGAAAGCCTCTCCTCCCCAATAAATCCCACAATCAGTTTCTCTGTCACAACAAATATTTATGTTGCCGTAAGGGGTTAGATATTCCCGAGTATCGTCTCCGCAGCAGTTTGGATGATAACTACCTTCTTGAACATTTTCACTTTCAGGCCAATAGAGCTTTTGGGTAAAACCATGGATTCCCGAGCTGCACTGATTCCGGCAGGCTTCTGCGCTTCCGGTAATGTTCTCATCAATCTCCCAATAGTTCGCAACGCTTGGCTCGGTGCATTCACACAGGCTCTGGACGCATCGCGCAGTGTCGCCATCCCACTGCTCATTCCCATTGTAATCCTTCCATCGATCGCCATAACAGCTGTCCTCATAATACCCTGGACAGGGATTGTCAGCATCGCATTCAGCATTGCAGTCAACATCACACGTTCCGCAGTTCACCGGCTTTGTGCATCCGCCTGCTCCATCGCATGTTGCTTGACATTCCCAGACCGCGCCATTGCCCGGGCCTTTGTTATATCCATGTGGATCATTCTTATCTGAGCATCTAAAATCTGTATCGCAGGTGTTCGATCCCTCCAAGAACAGGCTTTCAAAGGTGCGACTGGCAGGAACATCCATGCATGCGGGAACCTCTCCACCGACCTCACCAATCTTATCTTCTCCTGGTTTGAGGCTTCCATCCTCATTGCAATTAAATCCTGGGATGCATGGCGCAACGCACGCCTCATCTTTCACAGAATCAATTGGGGGACACGGAAATGCAACACTCCACGAATCTTGATGCTCGCCTGAGCAAGCATTCCCTCTGTTGCCGCTGCATTTCTGCGTAAAGTCTCTTTGCCAGATGTCATTTCTATTTGTGTCTGGAATGACATTCGGCTTGTCGATGTTGTATGGGGTAACAGAAGATAACTCACCGAGATTATTGTCTTTGAGCGCTTTATTATACGGTGGGACAGGAGTGCTCAAGAACCATCCGATGTTGTCAACGGCTAAATGAGTATAATAATGAAGTTCATAACACGGTGGATCAAATCTATCGGAGAGTTTATAATTTATAGGTACTGTCCCTTCACAACATGCATGCACAGTTCGATAAGGATCTGGTGTTCCACCAATGTCTTCTCCGGCAAAATATGGATATGGATCAGTAGAGCCGAAGTCATACGCCCCCGCACCCTTTCCCGTCGGCACGCACTCCACAACATTGATCTTTTTCAACACTGAATTGAAGAGCGGAATAGGAAAACTAGGCACGACACTTGTCACACTTAGATTAAGATAAGTTACACCTGTTGGAATACGAAATGTTACTGGAGCAGTTAAGATATTATGAATAGTATACGGCGTCCCCCCATTTTGATAAGGATAAGTGATAGAAGGAAGATTTCCATAATATTTCCCAAAGTCAATGGTGTCGTCTTCATCATTTGGGTCATAGATGACTTCATTTTGAGCAGGAAATGGCACAATTAGAAGTGTCTCTCCACTCTGCGTATGCCATCGATACCCTCCTAGTTCTTCCTCCCCTATCGTGCTCAGATAGGCAATAGACTTGCTGGCATCAAATTCAACAGGGTCTTCAATAGAGATAACATCTTCAGGAATATCAGGAAACTGCTGGATATCAGAGATCTCCGCCACCGGTCGGTCAAAGACAAGAATTGAAATATCCTGCCAATCGCATAATTCTTCATCATCACAGACTTTTATCTGTGTAGTGTGTTTTCCCACATCCTCTCGTTTGATTTTAATCAATGCCTGGTGCTTTGCAGGTAGGCCTTCTAGAGGCAGGCCATTTAAGAATAAATCGCTCTCAGTCCATTTTTCTTCACCTTCAGGGATGTCTAAATTTTCGGTAACACATTCCATGACCCCCTCTACAGAGTCGCATGATTTTTCAGGCTGGGAACAGCATGCATCATCCAAGAACTCATTATAATACTCTTCCCTCCAACCTGAATAAAGATACTCCGCCAATCCAGGTTTCATGACATGAGGGAACAATGGATCAGTAACACCATGCAAATCAAAATCCGGATCCGATGCATTGGGATAAAGCAAGACCGTAGCTCCCTCAACCGTGATGATGTCATAGTCATTCCCCGGCGGCGTATTCGTAATAAAATCTAATGCCGGATACCGGTTCTCCACCGCAAACTGGAACACATACGGCTCATCCCCGATCATGCTCTCATGGTCAGTGATCCGGAGAATATCACTGAATTTGTAGTGTTCATTCATTGCAAGGTTGCAATCATCCGGATTCATATATCCGCACACATTCTTAAGCTTGACGACCTCCATGCCCTCATACACGCAAGGTGTGGGAGTATCACTCAGGCCGTCGCCATACCACGACTGCTCCTCGCAGCGCTGTTCATGCTGATGGAGCTCTGCATCGAAGAACGGATCCTTCTTCTCCTTTTCCAACAATCGCATGGCCGAGAAATAGATCTTCTTGAACCTGATGTCATGCTCGACGCTGAAACCAAAGATGTCTGTTACAGGATCTTCTCCAAACATGGAAATTGTCAATGGCCAGAACACCACTGCATAGACATCGTCATCGCCAAAGAAGAATGTTGCTTCAACTGAATCAGGGGCCGGATCAATCTGGAAACCATGGCTCTGACCAAAATCAACCAAGCCGACGCATTTCGGAAGTTCCTCTTCCACATATTTCTCAAGATAACTTTGGATCGTCCGCTCACTTGGTGAATAGATGTCCTTGCAGCTGTTCCGGATGAGCTCAGCGCTGATGCCGAGCTTTCCTTCGATGTCTTTCGCATTCGCTCCATCATCTTGGCAGAGGTGGAGGAGCCATTCGGCATCTCCAAGTGAATAGCCGTTGTCCTCGACAAGCGTCCCTTTGAACGCATAGTACGGCTCCTTCGGTCCTCGGTAAGGATACTCAGGGGGGAAGGGATACAACCCTCTCACCGGATCAGGATACTTCGGCGCATACAGCCCGTAGCCCACAAGGGAGATGCTTCTGTCTTCTTCCTTCAGGGGGATGAATCCTGGTCCATGGTATGACTCGACCTTATCGACCACGAGATTCGGTGCAAACCTTGTCCCCTCAACCTGATGGTTGTAGATCACCCCTCCCTGTTTGCCAACGAAGCGAAGTGCTTCAAGGGAGACCTGTTCTAAACAGTTGTTCACATGAGCCTCGAACGGCGTCGTAGACCTGAGTGCGTTGATCACGGCATTGCTCTCGACATCAAGCTCTTCTTGCCCGATGAGATTAGAGAGATAGATCACTATCGCAAACGCACCTATCATCACCAGTCCTAGAATGATAAAAACAGTGAGCTGCCCTCTTTTCATGCCGACCCTCTTTTTCAAGAAATGAGCAACGAGCCATTAAAAAGCTTTCTATAAACATAACATTTACATAATACTGCTAATACTCTTATCATCTGGCGAGAACAAGAATTCTAATAAAAAGTGAAAATACTAAGACTGGAAAGGATCTAAGGGAATGTGTTGGAATTTTGAACGAAGATGATAATGAACCCAGGTTGAAAGAAGCTTGGAAAAAATGGAAATTATAAAAAAATTTACTTATCGTCATCCGGATTATACGCAGGCACTGCAGCCTTTGAGATGATCAGGATATCGCCGATGCTCTTCACGAGCTGGTGGGGCACGATGACGCCTTTTGCAGAGCCGAGGACGCGGGCCAGAAACGAGTTCTTTGTGGCGCGGACCCTCCATCCGAATACCTTGGTGTGGGTCAGAATTGCTTCTTCGATATCGCCGAAGTAGTCTCCGTCGTCTGTAAATACTTTCATCTCATACGTCTCAGAAATGGGTTTCATCTTAAGCATGATCATCAGCCTCCGTCTTTCTTCTAAAGTAGTAGTATTTTATATAGTTTTCCTACCGATTTAAATAGTTTCCGATTCTTCCTAAGCATATGATCCATATCATCGGCACATCCCACGTATCCAGGCAGAGCATCCACGAGATAACAGCCTATATCCAGTCGAAGAAGCCGGACCTCATAGCCATAGAGCTGGACAATGGCCGCCTCCAAGCATTGTTGAGCAACGCGAAACCGAGTTATTCATTGGCAGCCATCCCCAAGATAGGGATAAAGGGATATCTCTTTGCCATCATCGGCGCCTGGGTCTCAAAGAAGCTCGGCCAGCACGTCGGGGTCACCCCGGGAGAGGACATGAAAACCGCGGCAATTTTAGCAAAAAGGGAAAAGATCCCTCTGAAATGCATTGACCAGCCTATCCAATATACCCTGCATCGTTTCTCTAAGACCCTTTCCTGGAATGAACGCTGGCATTTCATCCAGGATATCATAACCGGAATCTTCCGACCTAAAAAACTGCCTTTTGACCCGAGCAGGGTTCCCTCAAGCAAGATCGTCGACAAGCTCCTCGGCTATGTCAAGAGACGCTATCCGAACATCTATAAGACACTCATTGAAGAGCGGAACATCTATATGACAGCCCGCCTGAAGAAGCTCCAAGACCAGTATCCGGACAAGCACATCCTGGTCGTCGTTGGAGCCGGTCACAAAGAGGGCATGGAGCAGATCCTCGGCAAAGGCCTGAGCTATTCTTATACTGTAACTGTAGGGAGCTGATCCCCCTCCGACGACACACATCTTTATAAACCTGCCACCACTCCCGAGGGGGAAATGGTTAATATAATAAAAGAAAAAGCTCTTGACAAAGATGCAGTCAGAGAACTCCTCCTCCCGTTATTTAAACAAATACAAGAGCCTTCTAATATTGTTATGCACACCTCTCCTGCCGGTCTAACAGTAAATGGACATCCTTTGATGTTTTCTTTTGATCCAAATGGTAGAGATCCACAAGAGCTAGTGCACTTCGCAAATTATGTCCTCAATTCAAGAGAATCATACATCACGGTAACACAACCAGAAGAGGATTCAACACAATACCATCTCAATGTCATCCCTGTTAAAAAAGGAGAACAGCAAAAGAAGAGCCTAGGAGTGTACTCGACTAATTTCATCTGGGAAGCAGGAGAGCTCAGGCCTGCTTATTGGAATGTTCTTAGGGGTGAGGCCCACTTCAATGGAAAATACACAAGAGATCCAAGACACTTTTCAATCGAGGACATGGCTATCTATAAGAGTGATAACAGCATGGTCTTTCCAAATCTTGTCGACCTCGTCACACGTCATGAACCCTTTTCACAGGATGACAAAATTAAAGCAGCAAGGAAGTTATTGAAACGCTATAAGAATCCGGACAAATTGAGTGGTGAAATTGCAGAATCAAACAATGGCCAAACAATAACGGATTGGGATGAGTTAAATTCACTCCTCATGATGTATGTTTCTAATGTGATGGTTAGTCATCAGGCGACAGATCCAGAATTTGCATTGAATGGAGCATACCTCCAGCAAGAGCTTCGTAAGATTCAAAGTCCTTTGCTTATCGGATTCACTCAAGGAAATTTTGAAGAGGGATATCCTACTCCTGTTGTTTTTTTAAAGAATATCCAAGAATCTTGAAAGCAACTAAAGTTTTATTAAGTGCACAATCATACTTTTTTGTTAAGGGGAACACATATGACCAAACAACAACGAGCGAAAAAACTGCACATCGGCTGCGGGAACAAGATCCTGAAAGGCTATGTCAATACGGATTTTGTCATGCATGGAGGCGTGGATCACACCTTGGATATAAACAAGAGATTTCCGTTCAAGGATAACACCTTTGATGAAGTGCTCGCCATCCATATATTAGAGCACTCAAAAGACCTCTTCTTCACCATGGGCGAGATATGGAGAGTGTTGAAGCCGACCGGAATATTGATTGCAGAACTGCCTTATTATCATACGAATGCCATCGCCAATATCGATCACAGATACCATTTTGATCTCCACAGCTTGAATCCCTTCCTGAAACGCACACATCCGAACTATTACAAGTATGGAAAAGAAAAAGGAACATACCCGACTGGATACACAGATAAGCTCTTTGTCATGAAGCACGCTAAACTCAACCCGACAAGTCTAGGCAGGCTCATCCCCCCTATTCCATTGAAGATGCGGTTCATCATCGACCTCAGGCATCTCATCAGCCACCTCGTCGGCGATGTCCTTGAATCAATCACTTTCGAGCTCGCGCCTGTCAAAGATGAGAAGACATAAACAGATTCTCCCCAAAACCCTTCTTAGGGACAACCTTTTTATAACCAGACCCACCAGAAAGCTCTATGGGTGAATATCTGAGCAAGGTCAAGCACTATGTCCGCTTCTCCCAGCGGGAAATGAATGACATCTTCCTCTCTTTATTGGTCATCACCTTTGTCTTCGCCTTTGATGATGGCAGGGAAACCTTGAACATCTCATTTTGGGGTCTCAACTTCTTGGGCATTCTCATCCTCGTAGCTATTTCCTTCTTGACCCATCAGCTCGTCCAGAAGCTCGTCTCAGTGTTCGCCGGCTACCGCTCAGAGTATAAAGTGTGGGGATGGGGCGTCATCATCGCATTACTGTTCAGCTTCGTGATGAAAGGTGCATGGTTCGTCATCCCGGTCGGCGGGGTCTTTGTCTATCATCTTGCCATACACCGCATCGGCCAGTTCCGCTACGGCCTCTCAGGTTATTATTCAATGCTCATCGCAGTATCAGGGCCCTTGGCGAACATCGTCCTCGCGCTCATCTTCAAACTGCTCTTCCTATTGACCGATGCTACGTTCCTCCTCACAGCGATGAAGATCAATCTCTGGATGGCCTTCTGGTTCATCCTGCCCGTTCCTCCCCTCAACGGCGGCACTGCCTTCTTCGGCGGAAGATCGACCTATACGTTTTTCTTCGGCTTCATCATTGCCGCGATCATCATGATATCCCTTCTTCAGAACATCTTCCTCATCGTCCTTGGAACCCTTGTCATATCCTTGTTGTTTTGGCTGGTCTACTACTTGATCATCGAGCGATTTGTGATGTAATATGCAACCGGACCCGAACCTTGTGGACTATATCAAGAAGACGCATAAGCGATTCCCTAAGAAACAGATTGTGCAGCGCTTGGAAGAGGCAGGCCACCGCAAGGACCAGATTGACTTGGCATTCAAGGCAATCCTCGAAGAGAGCAGGGCCATTCCATTAAAAGCTGTCGCTGTTTTTGCTGCCGTCGCGATCATCGTCTTCATCGGAGTGAATGTCCTCTTTACTGAGTCTGGTCCTAAAAAAGAGCAACCCGTGCAGATCAAGACCTCCCAGATCAACCAATGTGAATCTTTGAATGAATATAACCGGAACTGGTGCCTCTTCGACCTTGCTCAGCAAGGTGATAGAGAAGACCTCTGCCAGTCGATAACCCATGAAGACCTCAAGTTCTACTGCCAGGCGCAGGTCCTGAAAGACGAGACCTATTGCAATAGGATCTCTGTCGCAAATATTGCCCAGGAATGCAGAAATATTATAGCGACCATTAGTGTTTAATATATTTTGTCGCTATTATATCCGGAGGAACGAATAATTATGTTCCGATGTCATATTCTGCCCCGGCAAGCATAAGGCATAAATAGCCCACCCCCTTCTCGTGAACCATGATCGGCATACAGCCTAGGCTCTATCAGGAAACCATCTTCAATCAGTGTTCCATGCATAATTGCCTCGTCGTCCTCCCGACAGGAATGGGAAAGACCTTGATTGCAGTGATGCTTGCGGTGCATCGCCTCAAGCAATATCCTCAGACCAAGATTCTCGTGATAGCACCCACGCGGCCATTATGTCAGCAGCATGAGCAGACCTTCCGAAAGCACATTGATCTTCCAGATGAAGCATTTGCCCTCTTCACCGGATTCCTCACTCCAGAGAAGCGTGCCAAGCAATGGGAAACGGCAAAGGTCATCATCTCGACACCGCAGTCCATCGAGAACGACATCCTCAACCGGAAGATCGACTTCTCTGACGTGAGCTTGCTCGTCGTGGATGAGGCCCATAGGGCGACGGGAGATTACAGCTATGTCTGGCTTGCGAAACAATATCATAAGAAGGCCAAATACCCGAGGATACTTGCCATGACTGCCTCCCCCGGCTCGGACTTGGAAGTCATAACTGAAGTGTGCCAAAACCTCCAGATCGAGCATATCGAGATCCGCACAGAGAACGATCCAGATGTCAAACCATACATGCAAGAAGTGAAGATAGAATGGCAGCAGGTGGATCTCCCGGCTTCATTCCAAGAAGTGCAGAGATTCCTCAAGAACGCCGTTACGAAGAAAGTGAATGAGATCAAGGCCTTAGGTGTCTTGAAAGGCCCCCTTCTTCCGTCGATGTCGAGAAAAGATGTATTGAGGCTGCAAGCAGAGCTCCAAGGGCATATGGCCTCAGGAGACAGGACCTATGAAGTGATGAGAGCATTAAGCATTGCCGCTGAGATCATGAAAGTTCAGCATGCATTAGAACTCCTTGAGACCCAGGGCGTGAGCTCATTGCATCTCTATCTTGATAAGATCATGGCTGATGCAACAACGAGCAAGGTCAAGGCAGTGCAGAACCTGGTGAGGGATGCTGATTTCAAGGCAGCTGCGTACAAGACACGGCAGCTCGCAGAGACCGGCACCCAGCATCCGAAACTTGACGCATTGAAGCGTTTCATGATCGGATCATTCAAGCCAGGGATGAAAATATTGATCTTCAGCCAGTACCGGGACGGTGGGGAACGGATAAAGAAAGAGATGGAGGACATCCCCGGCGTCAAGTCCTCAGTATTCGTCGGCCAGATGAAGCGCGGCGCATCAGGAATGTCGCAGAAGGAACAGCTCTCCTTGCTCCAGAAGTTCCGTGACGGAGAGATCAATGTCCTGATCTCAACTGCGGTCGGCGAAGAAGGCTTAGACATCCCCCAGGTGGACATGGTGCTCTTCTATGAGTCCGTCCCCAGCGCCATCCGGGCGATCCAGCGTAGGGGGAGGACAGGGAGGACCGAGAAAGGAAGGGTCATCATCTTCACCACCCGGGCGACAAGGGATGAAGCGTACAAGTGGAGCGCACACCACAAAGAGCGGAGAATGTACTCCACATTGGCGGACCTCAAGAGGAAAGTGAATTCCATTGTGATGAAGCAGCAGTTCCAGACCTTGGATCGTTTCATTGAAGAGGAAAAGATCAAGATCATCGCTGACCACAGAGAGAAATCCTCCGCAACCCTCAAAGAGTTCATGGACATCAACATCAAGTTGGAGATGCGCCAATTGGAGAGTGCAGACTTCCAGCTCTCATCAAGAGTCGGCGTCGAGATCAAGCGCATCCCTGACTTCGTCGACTCGATCATCGACGGCCGTCTCCTCGACCAGCTCAAATCATTGAAGAACAACTATGAACGCCCGATCATCATCCTTGAAGGCCAGGAGGATATCTTCAAGCAGAGGAACATCCATCCCAATGCCATCAGGGGCATGCTCTCGACCATCAGCGTGAGTTATGGCATACCGCTCATATCGACGAAGAACGCAAGGGAGACCGCTTCCTTGATGTACATCATCGCAAAACGGGAGCAGGAGAAGACACCCTCTGATTTCACTCCGCATGCGCTCAAGCAGACACGGACACTCAAGGATCAGCAGGAATATATTGTCTCCGCTCTGCCAGGTATCGGCATGACGCTGGCACGACCTCTTCTCAAACATTTCAAGTCAATAAGGAAATTAGTCAATGCCGAGGAGAAAGAACTGCAGGATGTTGAGCTTATCGGAAAGACGAAGGCAAAGAAGATGAGGGATGTGTTGGATAAAGAATATGAATAAACTTTTTCTATCAGGAGGTCCAGTGACCTCTAACCTATTTTTTTAGAATCCTCTATGTTTTTGTGTTCTGACTTACGAGCTTATGTTGAGAAAGATATGTTGGCTTTATAATGAATTCATGTGAAGCGTATAACCAAACATATATATACCTGGTGCACACTGAAGTTATGATGGTAAAAAAATTGCCTCTTTGTATTCTTCTTACAATCTCTTGTTTTTTTCTTATATCTTGTTCTCTTCAAAATAATGATATTGCAGGAAACGCAGGACTCCAGCCTAAGGTGCCCCCTCAGCAAATGACTATCATGGAACGCGCCGACGCGAACGTCTTCTACAGTAACACGGGACAAGAATCCAATCTCGAAAAAGATACCCTCTGGAGGGGGACGAATGAAACTCATCTCGAATGTGTCGATGGGGCGTGCATTCCACTTAACGGTGCGGGTCCTGACCAATGCACAAATGATTCAAGTTGCCAAAATTATTCCAATACCACGCACTTTGAATGTGTGAATCAACAATGTATAGCGCTTGTAGGAGAAGGTCAGGATGAATGTGTTTCTGATGAAAATTGTACCATCCCCTTTCAGCCTGGATGGCCTCAAACAATGAACGGCCCTTCTTCTTCATCTCCTGTTTGTGCTGATATCAACAATGATGGTTTGCAGGAGATAGTTGTTGTCAACAGTTGGGACAGTAATTTTAACACGAATATCTATGTTTGGGACGCGAACGGGAACCTGCTTGATCACTGGCCAATCCAAGTTGATGAATATGGAA
>JBDRLS010000145.1:0-13663 GCA_043812875.1 Nanobdellota archaeon | reverse complement strand
AGCAACACGAGCAGGCATCATCCACACACACAGTCAAAGAGAAGACAATCAGTTTAAAGATGCTCTCATCATAGGACTACGCCAAAACCTCCTCACCTACCTAAGGCTACAAGCCTTACACAGAATTATTCGAAAAACTCGATTACTTCTCGCTCATGAACTTGCGCATCATGGGATGCATGTCCATCATGTGCTGTTTAGCAATCTCTTCATAGAGCCGATAGATGATCATAACTGTTAAGAGGATTCCTGTTCCCTGAGCAAGAGCGCCGCTGAGGTCAGCCATGGCAGCGAGCAAGCCGACAGCAATCGCACCCATGACCGTGAGCGGCTTGATGTACCTATCTAAAAGGCGCTCGAGGACACGCTGGTCTTTGCGAAAGCCGGGAATCTGCAATCCGGAAGCCATGATCTGCCTAGCCTGAGACTTCGCATCCATGCCGGCAGTCTGCACCCAGAACCAGGAAAAGAGCACTGCTCCGCAGACCATGAACAATGCATAGACCGCGCCGTGGGCAACATCCAATCCAGTAAGGCTTCTCTTGATCAATCCTCCAACGATATCAGGCGATTGGATCCACGCGACCAGGCCAGAGGAGGGGCTGCTCCCCACATAGGTTCCCAGAATAGGATACCCCCAGTTCTGGAAGAGACGCGCCCAGAGCTGCATGTTCGCCATGAGGGCGGCAACCAAAATGACCGGGATGTTGCTTGTATACATGAAAGACAGGGGCCAGCGGATACCATATCCGCGGACACGGCCAAAGCTCAACGGAATCTCCACTTTCATCGCCTGTGTATAAACAGCGACGACGAATACGGCAATAGTCGATATGACCGCGGCAATCATGAGTGTTGCAGTGATGGGGTCGCCAGCTGCGAGAGACTGGAAAAATCCAGGGATGGCTCCTGTTGAGATGCCCGGTTGTGTCGGAGAGGGGAGCCAGGAGAACGCCCTGATGAACAAGCTCTTCGATACGCCTGCAGCGATGAATAATGAGATGCCAGACCCGAATCCCCATTTGCTGATCACCTCATCCATGAACAAGATGAGTATTCCCCCCAAGAATAGCTGGAAGATGAGCATGAACTGGAGCTGTGTGAAAAGGACTGTTCCTGCAACGGCAGGATCCGGCGCAAGCCCTCCCATAAGGACGTAAATCGCCGCTTCAAGGATGATGAAGCCGATAGCTGCAAGTTTCTGCAATCCCTGGAAGCGCATCTTGTCTTCCTTTTTGGTGAGGTCAAGCTTTAAGATTCCTGAACCTATCAAAAGCTGAAGGACGATCGATGCAGTGACGATCGGGCCGATACCTAACGAGACCAAGCTGCCGAATTCTGCGCCAAGGATCAATGAGAGGAAATCAAACTGGGCCAGTTGGTTCTGGCCGAGACCAAACAAAGGGACTAAACCAAGGATAAAGAATGCTACGAGAATGATGAGTGTCCATTTCAGTTTTTCCTTGAAGGAAAGCCGCTTCTGCGTCGGCCCGGCGACTTCAGGAAGATTGTTCAGTATGTTTTCCCATAGAGACATGTACCTTTCCCCCGGCCTTTTCGATCTTCTCTATTGCCTTGGGAGAAGCCCTTGCGACCGTGATGTTCCATTTTTTTGTGGGTGTTCCCTTACTTAAAAGTTTCCCTATCTTGCACTGGCCAAGATCAAGGGTATCTCCCTGCGAGATCGCATCTAAGTCAATAATATTGATTATCTCATATCTCTTTTCCAATGAGGTGAAGCCATGCTTTCCCCCATACGTTTCATGCCAAACAGAGGGCTTGTTTTGATCTGCACGCTTTCCTGTACCTGCATTTCCTCGACCACCACGGTTCCCTGCGCCGCGCCACTTTTTCATGGAGCCATGCCCATGTGTGGTGTGACCCCTCATCCTGCTGGATTTGGTTCTCATCTAGATCATCCTCTTGAGCAGGTCATTGATCTTCTCTTTGCGGTTGCCGAGGGCGCCGCCGAGATTGAAAGGCTTCTTTGTTCCCTTGCGTTCAAAGCCGCCTATTGGCGGATGGAGATGGACAACTTTGTTGTCGCCAGCCTTTTTCATCAGCTCAGCTTCCATTTCTGCATTCAACTCTCCCCACGTAACCTGATCCTTGACCCGGAATACCATGCCCCTCATCTGGGGATTGTCCTCTATGATCCTGCATGTATATTTTTTGAACAGTTTAAGCATCTGTAATGTATCCTTTACCTGATGCCGCAATCCGGTCTGTCCATGGATCCTTATGACTGCAAGCTTAGGCATTCTTCCCACCTGCCTTTCCATCGACGATATGCAACATGGTCTTCGCCGGGAGCTTTGTGATAGAAAGCTGCTTCAATGCGCGTTCGCATGCGACGATTAGGTTTGTCCTTGTTTTTGTCTGGCCACGTGTTTGTGTCCATATATCCTTGATGCCCGCAAAAGCGAGTATCTTGGCTATTTCAGGCGTTGCACACAATCCTGTCCCTTTCGGTGCAGGGAGGAGAGCAAGCCTTACCGAACCGCATTTTCCCTCAACCTTAAATGGAATCGAATGGGGTTCATCACTCTTGGATTCCCAGCTTCCTGAGCCTCGTCTGATCTTAAAAATATTGATCTTCGCGTTTCTCACGGCCTTTTCCCGTGCAGGCACTGTTTCCTTGCTCTTTCCGTAGCCTAAACCGACGATTCCATCCCGATTTCCAATAACCGCATAGGTTGCAAACTTGGGCTTGTTCCCTTCGCGAGTCTTTTTCTGGGTCTGACGGAAAACCCGTCTCTGACCGCCACCGAACTTGCCTTTTGATTGTCCGATAAGAAGCAGGTCTGACTCCATCCCGGGAAGGAGAATATCAATGATTTCAGGTTCGAGGATGGTCGCTCCACTATCAAGGAGGTGTTCAATATCAACAATCTCATTGTTCTTGACCCTTTTGCCAAGGCTCGTCTTCGGCTTCCATGCAGCGACATCTATCTCTATCTTAGGTGCTTCCTTGATCTCTTCTGGCGCAATCAGGGTCTCTTCCTCTTTAACAGGGATAATCTTTTCCTTCTTAGGCGTGGGTGTGTCCTTTGCCGCCTCAATCTTTTCCTTTGGCATGTGAACCCTCCATGATCATTTTCTTGATTTTATCGAAATCTGCAGTGATGGTTGATGGTTTCCTTGAAAACGTATCAGGGTTTTTTTCTCCATGAGCGGCAATATGCTTTCCTGAGAGCCTCTCTGCAGGGGGAAACACTTCCTTATCATGGGGGACAAGGATACCGGCATCAACAACCCCTTTGATCGTCGCATACATCCGGGTTCCCTTGACGCTTCCCTTTCCTCCGAGGTCTGGGATGAGCTCTTTTTCCTTCCCTTTGAGTCGGAGGCCGAGCATCAAGCCGACGAGATAGGCTGAAGGAATATTTCCCATCGAGTGCTCCCAGCCAAGAGCCCTAAGTTCTTTTGAATTCGCAGCGGCGATGACCCTGTCTCCATCAGGATCGTACGTGATAACCTGGGCGATCATATGGTTGAGCGAAGCTCTTATGACCAGTCTCGGCTTCTTTCCCGTAAGCAGCCTTCTTCTCCTTCGATAATCCACGTTGCTCTTTCTATTTCTTTCCATGTTTCAACCCGTGTTCTTCAATGAAGAGCTTGATATGCCGTTTGCTCCTGAAAAATCCGCCTTTGACTTTCCGGTAGAGATTTCGGAATGTCTTCGGGTCAAGGTGGTCCTTTTCCTTGAGTTCAGCGAGGAACGCCCGTTGTGCTCTGGTTTTTTGGATCCACGTGGTCTTTGTATTCTGGCGCGCGTTCGCTTTGCCTTTCCTGCTCCCTACACCGCGCCGTCTCCCCTTTCTCCGCTGGGCCTGGCGCTTCTTTGCGCGAACTCTTGACACCCCTTTTGCTTGTTCTACCCTGATTACTGAACTGTGAAGGTAGCTCCTCACATCATTCTTCGTGATTGATTGATCAAAATCTTCAAGACTGCCGCCAATCTGTTCAAGCTTGTCAAGGTCTATCTTAATACGCTTCTTCGAAACCTTGCTTATCTTTGCGGCGAGCTTTTTTTGGAGTTTCATAGGGTCATCGCATCCTTCTTTGTGAGGACTTTTTCCTTCTCTTTCTTCTCTTCGTCCTTATTGATCTTATCAATGAGGTCCTCTTTTTCCTCGGCCTTTTCGCTTTTCTCTTCCTTCTCTTTTGCTTCTTTTTCCTTGGCCTTGGATTCTTTTTCTTTCTGCTTTTTTTCCTTTTCCTTGAGGCGCTTTTCCTTGGACTCCTTTTTCCTCTTCAATCCGTCCTCAACCTTGGTTAGGAACACAGCAGGATCTTTCATGCCTGAAATCATGATGTTCTTCTTTTGCGCTTCCTTCACAATCTCGACCCTTTTCTTCAGGCCGACAGCGGAAGCGATGATGATCTTTTGATCACTGGTCATCTCGTTGAGCATCTGTACATTATTGACCCTGACCAGCAGTTTCCCCTCTTTTTTATAACGATCCTTAACCGGGGAACGGTATCCTGGCTTGACCTTGACGCCATACCCCATCTTGCTCAGCCTAACCTTGTTATGGAGACCTCTTGGTCTGCGCCATTTCGTGGAAACACGCCTTTTCTTGTGCGAATCCTGTGTCCGGAATACTGGTCTTTTTGCCATCATATCTTCTTTCCTGCTTTATCAGTAATGTAAATGCCGTCCTGGAATATTCTTCTGTCAAAACCTGGCCGTCTGGTGATCTGCTGGATGTCTGCCGCCATCTGGCTGACAAGCCCCTTGTCCCCGCCAGAGACCGTAATAATCTCCCCTTCCACCTTGACTTCTGTGTGTTCTCTAATGTTGGTGGTACGCGGCACTTTCTCGCCGAGGAAATTCTTGATGACCACCTGGTTTTTCTGTACTGTCACATTCATGGGAAAATGGCCTGCGCATATCTTTAACTTGTACACATGATGCTCATTACAGCCTTTAAACGCATTCTTGATGTGGGCTTTTTCAGAGCCGAGCTTCTTCTTATCCCTTTTCGTCGCTCTTGGTGAGATGATGACCAGTTCCTTATCATGGACCTCTGCCTTATACCCCTTTATCTTTCTTCGGAGCTCCTGCTTCCCTTTGATGACAAGCTCATCTTTCTCAATGGCTACCTGAACCCTTTCCGGGAGGGTGATTCGATGTTCCAGGTGTTCTGCTTTTTCAACCATTTTAGTAACAATAGGCGATGAGACGGCCGCCGATGCCCTTTTCTTTCGCTTGATGATGCGTCATCATCCCTTTTGGCGTAGAGACAATAATGATCCCCATGTTCTTTGCAGGGAGATATCTCTTCTCGAACTTTTCAAAGCCCGTCGCGGTAACGGCGTGGCGAGGCTTGATCGCCGCGCACTTATTGATACGATTCAGCAAGGCCAGCTCGAGCATATTCCCCCGGCCGTCTGCCTTCTCCTCATAACTTCCTAAATACATGTGATCATTCATGACAGCGAATACTGTCTTGATCATCTTTGAAAATGGCTTGATGCTGCACGTCTTCTTTCCTGCAGTCTCTGCGTTAAGGATCTTAGACATCGCATTGGCCAAGGGATCGTTCATACTCATCATGTTCACCTGTATTTCTTGAAGCCGATATCTGTCGCGATGTCACGGAAACAGCGACGACACAGTTTCAACCCATATTTGTTGATGTGGGCGTGGGTATTTCCACAGCGGGTGCACTTCCGGAGCGCCATCCCGCAGCTGCGCTTCTTTGGGGTATTATACTTCTTGAATGGCATCATCTTCGCTGGCTTGCCCTTAATCTGCTTCAGGACCTTTTTATAATCGCTCGTTGTCATGCATCTTCCCCTATCTTCACCTTAAATGCTGATTGCATATATGCCACAGCATCTTTTTTGGTGATCAAGTGCTTCTTCCCAGGTGTTCGTTTGAGCTCTCTCCTTCGCTTGATGCGAAAGCCTGGGCGTTCAAAGGTTACACACGCCTGAAATCCAATGATTCCAATATCAGGATCATACTTGAGCCCAGGGATGTCAATATACTCATGGATGCCGAATGAAATATTTCCTTGTGCGTCAAATTGCTGCTCTTCAAGCGTATATTCAATGGCGTCAAGGAGGCGCTTTAACATCTCAGCAGTGTTCTTTCTGATGGTGACTTTGCAGCCAATAGGGACTCCAGGACGGAGGTTCCAGCTGGGAATCCTCTTCTTTGAAAAGGTCTTCACTGGTTTCATGCCAGAGAGCTGCTCGAGCAGCTTCAGGCCTTTATCAAGCTTCTTGGCATCCTTCCCTGCTCCTATGTTCAGGGTGATCTTCTCTATCCGGAGTTCTTTCATCTTGTTCATGGCATGACAAGCAGCGGCTTTTCCCCGCCGACTATGAACGCATATCTCTTCTGAGTCATGTAGGTCGTTTCCTTCGTCTTGCAGACAATCAGGTTGCCGGTGATATCCTCGATAGTCCCGACGTCGCCTATGTGGCTCCCACCAACAAGGTACACCTGGGCTTTTTCCTTCAACTGGAGATGTTCCTTGATCTCCCTATCGGGTATGCTGACAAGGAGCGTGTCTCCAACCTTGATATCCTTATTCTCTGTAAAGAGCGTGTTGCCATCATGGAAGCCAAGCTGGATTTTGCCTTTGACGAGGTGCTTACCTGTAATCCTACAAAGCTTTTGGCCAGGGGTCTTATTTTCGATCAGGACGAGCTTTCCTCGCTGATTCAGGACCATCATCAAATCTTTCTTTTCTATCTGGATAGAATCCATGAGGCCTATGATAAAACGGTGGTCCTTCCTCCTCTTTCCATCTACCTTGATGTCATTCTTCTGAAGGATGTGCTTGACTTCCTTCTCTGTTTTTGCAATACCCATCACATCCCTCAGGATGATGGACAAGGGCATGCCCATAGCAAAGCTATGCGCGCCCGGCCTAGGGCGGACTGAAAAGGTAATCCCCTTTCGCTTAATGAGCCATGTCTTGGGTGCTGCGAGGCGTTTAAGATGTTGCTTTGGCATTTTTTTCCACTCGTTTCTTTCTTCGTTGATCAGTCATGGTGAGTTCTGTAATAAGCAGATTACTGGGGGTGAAGGGCAGCATATTCTTTGTCCCGTCCTTCCGGATGGCTTCGAATCCGGTCAAGCAGACAGTGCTCTTGCTCGTGTTGACGTGGTCCACCTTGCCAGACTTACCCCTAAAATTCCCTCTCATGATCTTGACCTTATCTCCTGTTCTGAGCCGTATTGCTCTGGTCTTATATTGTGTTCTCAACTCTTTCGAGAGATGTGCGTGAAGCTTCTTCCCTTTCCTATGATTAGGAAGGTTCTGCTGCGCTTTCCGTTGTTTTCCAGGATCTTTCATGATATCACACGATGATGCTTGCTATCTTCGCAATGCCAGGCCACCTTTGACAGACTTCTTTTGCAATAGGGCCTTTGATGAGCGTTCCCTTAGGATTCCCTTTCTCATCCTTGCAGATGACGACAGCGTTGTCTTCAAATTTGACACGCATGCCATTCGGCCTGAGGAATTCCTTCTTTTGCCTCACGATGACAGCAAAGACGACTTGCTTTCTCATATCAGGGCGACCGCGCTTTACTGTTGCAATGACCAGGTCTCCAATTCCCGCAGCGGGCATCCTTCCCTTTCTTGTCTTCATGCCTTTCACGCCGAAGATCTTCACGATCTTCGCGCCAGAGTTGTCACAGACAGCGATGGCCGCCTCAACCGGCAATGCTCTTGTTATTTTAGCCTTGATTACTTGCATCCTTGTCCTCTTGTTCTTTCTTCTCTTCCTTGTGGAACATTTCCTTGTCGGTTATCTTCCTGCGGCCTTCTTCCCTGAGGCGGATTTTTTCGATAAAAGTCCGGTCCTTGCCGATGATCTCGATAATCACGAAATGCTTTGTCTTGGATAAGGGTCTCGATTCTTGGATATTGACGATGTCGCCTTCTTTTGCATCCAAGGTATTATGGACATTCACCTTTGTCCTCCTCTTCTCATATCGTTCATACTTCTTGATGAGCACCTTTCGTGTCCAGGCGACGACCGCACTCTTATGTGCTTTAGCCTTCATGACCGTGCCGGTGAATATTCTGCCCCGTAGCTTGATGCTGCGTTCCTTCTGTGGTTTTGTTTTCACGTTCATTCACCTTATGCGATCTTCTGGACGTTTTTCCAGTACACTTCCATCGACGACAATGTTCTTGCCGTCGATGCACACCTTGAAGCTGGCATCCTTCTTGAGGACGCGCTTCAGCCCGTGTGCGGTCTTGAGTATGAAACTGTGGAGGGTTTCCTCCTGGACCCGGCCACTGATGCCGACCAGCGAGGCGTTCTTTGCCTGGACCACCTCCATCATCTTTCCTGTGAATTCCAAGCGGGGAACATCCCTTATTTTCATTGTGACCTGTAATGAAGCCTTCCTTCATTACCTGTTTTCCTTTGTTTATTTCAGCTCGATTGATTCCGGCGCGAACCTCATCTGGACCAAGTGCTCCTTGACGTCTTTCTTGTGGTCGCCCTGCAGTTCGATCTTCCCGTCCTTGATCGTACCGCCGCAGGCGAACTTCGCCTTGAGCTTCTTGATGAGATCTTTCATGTCGATCTCCTTGTCGTCGATTCCGCTGATCACCGTGTAGATCCGCTTGAACTTCTTGCGTTCGGCATACACGACAATCTTTTGGGTTTCCTTCGCTATGGTCTCACAGACACATAGTTCCTTAGGGAGTCCGCAGGTCGAGCAAATCTCACTCATTGCTTTTTCTCCTGCTGCACGGTCTTGATCTTTGCCAAGGTTTTCTTGATCTTCCTGAGTTGGCCAGGGCTCTTCGGATTAGAGCCTGTAGCGACCTGTGCATTGAGTTTCATCAACTCTTTTGCAAGCTCATCCATACGTTCTATGAGCTTCTCATCTGTCAGCGAGCGGATCTCTTTGATCTTCATTTCTTTTCCTCAGCCTTTTTTACCGGTTTTTTTACGGTCTTCCTTTTCCGTGGCGTTGGTTTTTTCTCTTCTTTCTTAGGAACCTCTTCGAGCACTTCAACTACCTCTATTTTCTCAGGGAGGATTTCAATATGATCGGGAAGGATGATGTCTCCGGGCATGATCCTCACCTGGACACCGATTGTTCCGGTCTTCAGCTGGGCGGCAGTATATGCTTTCTTCACAGTGAAAAGGGCAAGGTCTCCGCATTTCTTCAGGTAGCCTTGGTAAAATCTCCATCTCTTGGCCCTGCTCGAGGGAAGCTTTCCTGAAATGAGGATTTCAACACCCAAGGCGCCGGCCTTCATGACCTCTTCCATGCTCTTATGGCCAATGCCCTTGAACCGTTTTGAGCCAAAACGCTCAAGGTTGTCAGCGATGCGCTCAGCGACGATCTGCGGATCCATGTAAATATTCTCGACCTCGCTGATCTCGATCTGAGGATTTTCAAGGTCGAAGTCCCGCTTAATGTCCACAGTGAGCTTCTGGATGTTCTGGCCCTTTCTGCCAACGACGAGGCCAGGACGCGATGTATGGATGATGATCTTCTCTCCGAGGGGGGTTCTCATCACGCGGGTATGGGAATGGCCCACTCGCTTAAGATTTTCTCTGATATACTCCTGTATCATAAACTCCTTCTTCCGCTGCTGGACAAATTTTCGTTCGATCATTTTTGTTCCTGTTTTGCATCTTGTGCAGGTGTTTTCGGTGATTCTTTCTTAACTGGCTTCGTGACCTTTTTTTTCGCCGGCTCGGAAATAGGAGTCTTCTTAATCGGTTGGACGGGTTTCGGTGTTTCTTGAGCCACCCCATCAGCCGGCTTCACGTCAGGAGCGAGATCCTTCGGCTTTGCCACCTGTGGTGTTTCGGTTTTTTTCACTTTCTTTGCTGCCGCAGGCCTTTTCTCTGTTTCCTCGACGACAATTTCGATGTGGGTCCTCTTGGACTGGACGCCGCCCTTGCGGCCATGCCGCATCGGCCTCGCACCCCGGTTTGCACAGAGATGAACAATCTTCATGGATGCGGTATTGAGGCCCCTGACTTGGGCATTTGCCTCAGCATGCTTGATTATCTTCAGTATTTCGGATGCGGCCTTCACCGGGTATCTTCCAGGACCCATTCCTGGCTTATGGCCTGTGTCGCCGCTAAAGCGTCGCATGGCCACTGCTTGGTGTTTCTTGATCACCCGCTCAAGCAACTCCTTCGCCTTTGAAACGTCTTTGCCCCTTATCATATTGCAGATCTCGATGGCATGCTTCGAGGAAATTGGCAGAGCGAGTCCTCTCGCTTGGGCCGTGTGCTCGTTCTGTTTCGTGAATGCGTATCCCATTATCTTACCGATATTGCTGAGCTTGATCTTGTCGCGCCAACGCCTGGAGCGTTATGGGTCACCTTGTTCCTTGTGAGCGCAAACTCTCCAAGATAATGACCCAACATCTCCGGCTGGATGATGATGGCAACAAACGTCTTGCCATTATGTATCTTGATTGTTTTCTCGACCATCTCAGGGAGGATGATGCAGTCCCGGCAATGGGTTTCGATGTTCTTCTTGCCTTTACGGATGTCATTGACCAGTTTCTTGTGTGATTCGCATGAGGATCTTCTGAGGGAGCGGCGCTGCCGTGCGGGAAGCAGGGCCATGAACTCCTTCTCATCCAACATTCTCAGCTCATCCAGTGTCTTTCCCCGATAGGTAAATTCTTTTTTTGCCATGTTTATCGTTTCTTTCCTGTTCGGCGCGCAGCGATTCTTCCCACTTTACGTCCAGGCGGGGCATTTCGCGATACGGTGAAGGGCCGTCCCTTGCTGTGTGATGAGGCGCCACCATGCGGATGGTCAATGGCGTTCATGCTTGTTCCAGAGACGATCGGGTATAACTTGTTGCGCGCCTTCATATAATGATGCTTCTTTCCTGCCTTAAGGAATGGTTTCTCTTTCCTGCCTGAACCGGCGACGATGCCGACAGTCGCACGGCAGTTCCCCAGGAATAACTTCTGCTTCTTCGAGGGGAGCATGACGATGACCTTATCCTGCTGTTTCCCCACGACACGGGCCGATCCCCCTGATGTACGGACAAACTTGCCGCCGTCTCCAGGATTCACTTCAATATTATGGATGTTAGTCCCTTCTGGGATGTCCTTGAGCGGAAGGGTGTTCCCGATGTTCGCCGCTGCTCCCGTCATTGAGGAAATGGTCTGGCCGACTCGTACCCCCTCAGGGGCGATGAGCAAACGCATCTCTTTCCCATCATGGACTTTGAGCAATGGCGAGCTATGGCCGCGATCCGTGATGATATCCTTGATGATTCCTTCTCCTTGGAAATGTCTGGCTGTGCCTGCGTACTTGAAGCTTGGCGCCCGATAGCGGGGTCCGCCTTTCCCTCGTGCCTGCTGGATTAGGTTTTTTCCCATTTACATCAACCCGAGCTGTGTCGCGATGTCAATCGCCGGTGTCTCCGGTGAAAACGTGACATACGCTCTTTTTTCGCTGCCATACTTGAGTGTGGTGACTTTCAACACTTTTGCCTTGAATAGGTCCTCCACCGCTTTTTTGATCTCTGGCTTGTGTGCGGCGCTGTCGACCACGAAGACGAGCTTGTTCTCTGATTCCATGAGCCTGATGGTCTTCTCTGTCGAGAGGGGGTACTTGATGATCATTCAGCAGCCTCCTGCTTCTCTTCTGTCTTCTCAACAGATGTCATCGCTTCCTCTTTGTGAGCTTGCTTCTTTTCGACCGGCTTCGGTTTTGCAGACTGTTTTTTCTTGATCGGTTTCTTTGTCTTCTTCACTTCAGGATACCTTTTCTTGGGAAGGGTCATGAAGAGGTGGTCTTTGCTCAGCTTCTCCAGTGCAGCCTCTGTGAAAATGGTCAATCTGCCGGGTTCTGCGCCAGGGGCCAAGAGTTCGGCATTTAATCGAGACACGACAGCGATATCCACCCCGGGAATGTTCCTTCCTGCGATGGATAATGGGCAGGATTCAGATACCACAATGAGGGGGCCTGTCTTCTTACGGTATTTTCTCCCCCTTGCCTTTCCCTTTCCCGGTCTCACCTTCTTCTCAGATGATCTGGACAGTTCGTCCTTGAGTCCGACGAGGGCCAAGATGCGGCGGATGTCCTTTGTCTTGTCAATCTTTTCAACATCATGGGTGAAGATGAATGGAAATGTCTCAGGAAGCTTATGGCCGCGCTTGGCTACCTGGTCCTTATCTATAATATAGGCCAATGCAGACCTAATTGCTTTGCGACGTTCCTTGATATTGATCTTGATGGAGAAGTCTGTTGCTTTAGGCGGGTGAGCCCGTCTTCCTCCCACTGTTCCCGGTGCAAAAGCGCCGACCCAGTTATGCCTTGTTCCCCTGCGGGACATGACTTTTCTAGGAACTCTGGAGATACCAATGCCATAGGATCCTCTAAAATTTCTGCGCCTCCTGCTTATTTCTGCTGAGGAGCGCATTCCTGCCCCTGGCTTTGCGCCATAAGGCGTCCTCCTGTTCATCTGGACAGCCAACACTGCCCTCTTGATCAGGTCAGGCCGCTGTTCCTCATCAAACTGAGGCGGCATGGCTTTCTTGCCAGTTGCCTTCCCTGTCTTGTCGATAATCGTGAATTCCATCTATCGTCCCTGCTGTGATTCTAAACTAATGGTCGTGATCGCCGGTGCCTCTTTTGAGGCACGATGATTCGGCCTGATGGGCCTGGTGAGCTTGATCAGCCTTTTTTTATGTCCTGGAATGGAGCCTTTGAGAAGGAGACAGGTCGATTTCGGCAGGCCAAAATTGATGATGCCCCCCTTGATCTTGAGTTCATCAGCCTTGGCAATCTTGAGGAGCCACTTGTTGAAGTCTGTTCTCGTATGATAACCCATCTTCCCTGCATGAGCAACCCTGTACATGATATGGCCTTGGCTTTTCCATGGGCCGAGGGGGGCTGTTCTTACTGATTTCTCACTCTTATGGTTTTTCAAGCCGATGCCGAATCTCTTGACTGCGCCTTGGAAGCCTTTTCCTATGGTTATCGAATGAGCGTCGAGGAGCTGTCCTTCCTTGAAGACATCTTCAACATTGAGATCCTTGCCGAGAAGCTCCTTCGCTTTCGCAAATTTCTCCTCTTTGTTTCCTCCAAGCGCGATCTCAAATATATCAGCTTTTTTCTTGCCGATGCCTGTCGCTTTTGGGGTTGTGGCGACGATGAGCATGAGCTCATCAAAAGAATCAGGAATAGCCTTTGGCTCTTTCTTATGCTTTGGGAGAGTGATGGTCTTGTCCAGTTTTGGAATGAAATGATCAACGAGAACGCGAGAGTGAGGGTCGTTAATGAGGAATCGGATGCCGATGACCTTCAGCGGGGGGCACTCAATGATCGTCACGGGAACAGAAAGCTCTTCTCCTTTGGTAGGGGATGTTTTCTTGTTATCAATGAACATGACATGGGTCATGCCTGCTTTGTAGCCGGCAAACGCCAATGGGAGGACCTCTTTAGTGGCGCGGTAGCTCCTCACTCTAGCGTGAGCGCGTTTGGCGCGTTTTCGTGGCCAATAGGCCATGCTTCCATGTCTTGGTTGGTGTGCTTTTGGCATGATTCCAGAAAGAGCCTACGAGTTACCTCATAATCAGCCTCTTACGCAAACCCCCATAAGAATGGCGTAGATTCGTACTGAAGGGTCCTCATCAGGCTCTTCTACTCATATTCAAAGTCTCTTTAAATACGTTCTATTCGG
>JBDRLS010000144.1:0-12529 GCA_043812875.1 Nanobdellota archaeon | reverse complement strand
ATGAGAAACCTGCGCGTATGATGAGGGGATAGCCGATCTTTTCTGCAGCGTCAATGGCTGTTTCGATGCTCAGGCAGGGGATACTTCTTGGAGTCTTGACCTTGATCTCATTCAATGCTTCGACAAACTTTCCCCTGTCTTCAGTGGTTTTTATTGTCTCAATAGGGGTGCCTAATACCTTGACATTGTATTTTTTTAGGATGCCTGATTCATGCAATTCCATGCCGCAGTTCAACGCTGCTTGGCCGCCGAAGGCGACAATGATCCCATCAGGTTTTTCCTTCTCAATGATCGGTTCAACATACTCCCTCGTTATCGGAAGGAAATACACGGTGTCAGCGAAATCCTTGCTCGTCTGGATGGTTGCGATGTTCGGATTGACAAGGATTGTTTCCATCCCCTCCTGCTTCAAGGCTTTTATTGCCTGGCTCCCTGAGTAGTCGAACTCGCCCGCTTGTCCTATCGACAGACCGCCAGAGCCGAGGATGAGAATCTTCATCTCTGTCCCTCCATCTTCTTTATGAACTCATCAAAAAGAAATCTCGTGTCCCACGGACCTGGATAGGCCTCGGGGTGGAACTGGACACTGAAGAAGGGAAGGGATTCATGGATGATGCCCTCATTAGTCTGGTCATTGGCATTCTTGAAATATTCCGTCCAGTCTTCCGGCAGTGTGGCTGCGTCGACGGCAAAGCCGTGATTCTGTGAGGTGATGTATGCTTTCTCATGACAGATGCAGGGCTGGTTCTGGGAGCGATGGCCATACTTGAGTTTATATGTTGAGGCGCCGGCCGCGAGCGCGAGGAGCTGGTTTCCGAGGCAGATGCCGAAGATCGGCTTTTCCGCTTTCATCACTTTCTGGATTGTTGCTATTGTCTCCTTGCACATGACCGGGTCGCCAGGGCCGTTGCTGATGAATAACCCGTCGAATTCTAACTTCGTGAGGTCATGGTCCCATGGCACCACTGTTATCCTCACGTCTCGCGTCAGGAATGATCTGAGGATGTTGTTCTTCATGCCGCAGTCTATGGCGACGATATGATGCTTTCCATCTCCATATGCCCTGACTTCTTTCCCTGACACTTCAGCGACGAGGTTTCTCTTGTTCGGATCAATGAAGTCAATGTCTTCATCAATGATGATCTTTCCGAGCATCACGCCTTTCTCCCTCAGCTTTTTCGTGAGGGCGCGGGTGTCGATGCCGGCCAATGCAGGGATATGGTGTTCGGTAAGCCAAGCACTCAGTGATTTTGCTGAGCTCCAATGGCTTGGTGCTGAACAGGCTTCTGCCATGATGACACCCGCAACATGGATCTTGTCCGATTCAAAATGATGGGGGATGCCATGAGCATCTTTGACCAGTGCAGGGATGCCATAGTTTCCTATCAAAGGATAAGTGAAGGTGAGGATCTGGCCGGCGTAGCTTGGATCTGTCAGAGATTGGGGATAGCCGACCATGCCTGTGTTGAAGACGACTTCGCCAGCAGAACTCTTCGGATAGCCGATAGAGAATCCAGAGAAAATAGTGCCATCCTCCAGGATTAGTTTGCCTTTTGGATGTGAGTGCATGTGAATCTGATGTGGGAATAGCTCAATCTAATTAAAGGTTGTGATTCGCTTAAAAAGAAAGACTTATTCTTCAGCCTTGATCTGCTCAGTCTGCTTATTGCGGTGGATGTGCGCGAAGCTTGGCGTCACAACGATGTAATCATCGCCGAAGCCTGCGATATCGCCTTCAATAGCGTCTGTGGTCTTCTTGAGCTTGCTGATTGCACGCTTGAGTTCGACCAAGTCCTTTTCTTTCAATGGCTTGATGTTGACTAAAGCTATGGTATGACCTTCCCGTAGGTTGTCTAGAATCTCTTTGACATCTGAGAAGTCTTCAATGACGAATGGACGCACGATCACCTTGCCCTTATGGGTCTCGTCTGTGCCGGTGTCCAGCTCTACATATTCTTCTTCTTCATCCATATCTTCGCGATCGTTGCTTGAAAATGCCTTTTTGACTTTTCCGAATATCCCCATGGGAAAAACCTCCACTATACGAGAGTACTAACAGCAAATAAGGTGGGGGCGTTCTATTTAAATCTTTTGGTTTGGATTTTCGGCGCGTTTATCGCGTCCAGGATTCCATGCGCGTCCTTTTCTTGGGCCATGAGTCCTGGGTTTCTCACCTTAAGAAGGAGCTTTATACGTTCTGCTTCATTGTAGCCAATACGCGCGAACTGGTCAGCAACAATAAGACCGTAGGGGTAGCCGAAGAAGCTAGGATCCTTGCAATGGGAGGCAAGAATGGGGATTGCATCCTTGTCTGAAGTGTCAATACGGAAGACATGCCTGGAACGGGGGTGGAGCTTTGCGAAGCAGGTTTGCACGATTGTTTCACCTATCACGACCTCTTGGCAGGGCGCATATTGCCACATCTCTAAACCTGTTTCCTGACCTAAGGCATTGCCTATCGGCTTCCGGTCCTTCGTGAGCAAATCTGAGGTTTTACAAAAACCTGCAAGCATGACTCCTTGCTCTGCGCATTTGTTGGCGAGATGGGAAAGCGCCTTTTTATCATCCTTCGGGCATAATGATCCATCAATGCAAAGGACATCCCCCCTTTTCAGTAAGGATGAGGCCTGAGCGGCAAGGAGGAGCTCGGCATTGCGGCGGCAGGCGTCTAAAGACGGGGCAGGGAACTCTTTGAGCAGATCGCAGAGCGCTCCTTCTTCAATGCTCACGACATCTGTCACCTTGACCTTGGCTTCAAGGCGCTTCTGCCTTATCTTTTTTCCATTGTCAAAGATGCAGTAATAGACCCTTATGAGCGCGAGGGTGAACGAAGGGGTCTCGGCCAAAGACATCGATCCGCCGTCGATGAACAAGATCTTTCCTTGCTCCGGCTGGATGGGGGAGAACTTGCTTTGATTGAAGAGGCATTCCTTGGCGCCCTGCTCTGGCTGGAATGCGAGCGATGGATTGGTCATGAGATACCTGAGCGCATAGTCATTGATAAAGATTGTCAATCTCCCCTTGCCAGCAACCCTGTCTTCCTCGCCCTCTGGAAGCTCCTTCCCAAGAAAACGGAAACTAAAGCAAGGAGGGCGATGCTGACTAGGAAGCCTCTGAGGAGAAGGGTGTTGTCCATCGGCGTACCAGCGAGCACTGCGCGGAGATTCTCGAATACTGCAGTTGGCGGCATCCAGATGGCGATGTTCGCAGCCCATGGCGGCAAGGCGCTCAAAGGATAGAAGACACAGCTGAACGGCTGGATGACCCAGACAATGCTCCATGACAGCACCTGGATGCGCTGGCCGAATCTCAATATCAATGAGGTGATGAACATGCCCATGCTCCACGCGAAAAGGCTGAGGAGGGCGATGCTGATTCCGATGACCGCAAGAGGCACGGTGAAGAAGTTGAAGCTGTACATGATCACCGAAAGGGCGACCAACACACCGAATGTCATCAGCGCCCTGATGAAGCCCGCGATGATCACTGCAGTCATGTGTTCACTGATCCTTATCGGCGTCGTGTACAGATGATAGAGGTTCTTGCTCCAGAAATCCTCCAGGATGAAGACAGCCATGTCCTGGCCTGAGCGCCAGACAAATACCCAGAGGATGATGCCGCCGAGGAACATGTTGATCAGGTTGACGTCAGCAAGGTCTCGAATGAAATAGCTCGCGAATCCCCACACAAAGAGGTCGATCAGGGGCCAATAGAGGATATCGAACCATCGGTCGATCCTGTTCAAGGTGATATACCAGAATTTCAATAGCTGAGAATTAATCCGGTGGAGTTTCATTTTCCTCCCTCGCAAACTTGATGAAGATGTCATCCAACGTGGGATTCTTGATGTGTAAGTTTGATAGCTTGAAGCCTTTGGCGAAGATCTTGTTCATGATCTTGTACAGCTTATCATCATCTCTGGTGACTTGGAAGATAATGGTGTTCTCTCTTGATTTCAGGATCTCCAAGCCCTCAAGCTTGAGGAATGTTCGGAGATCTTTTGCATTCTCTTTCACCGCGATCTCGACTTGGTTGTCCTTGATGCTTTTCTTCAGGTTCTCAGCAGAATCTGTCCTGATGATTTTCCCTTTGGACATGAAGGCGATGCGATTGCAGAGCTCTTCGACCTCATACATGTAATGTGAAGTGAAGAGGATGCTGCATTCTCTTCGGTCTTGGTAGTCTTTGATGAGATTCCTAGTGTGCTCGGCTATCTCTGGGTCTAGGCCTACTGTGCACTCGTCGAGGAAAAGGACTTCTGGATCATTGATGAGGCTCTTGCAGAGGGAGACTCTTGTCTTCTCTCCTGAACTTAGGCGGAGGATGCGCTGCTTGGCAAGATGAGATATCTGAAATTTCTTCAGGAGGTCTTTGATCTTATCTTCATGATTCTTCACATCGAAGAGCATTGCATAGACACGAAGATTTTGTTTTACGGTAAGCACATCTGATAATGAGAGATAGGCGGTTGATGTGTTCATCCGATTGCGGACGTATTCCCATTTCTCCTCGGGAATATGTCCAAGGATCCTTATCTCTCCTTCGTCTTTTTCGAGGAGACCGGTGAGCATGTTGATTGTCGTGGTCTTGCCTGCGCCGTTGGGGCCGAGAAGGCCGAAGATCTCGTTCTTCTTGACCTTGAAAGAGACATTGTCTACCACAGCTTTCGGCTTTCCCGCTATCTTGAAGCGCTTCACTAGTCCCTTTACTTCAATCGGATACATAGCGAGGCTGAGAATGGATGGTGTTTAAAAAGGTTTAGGCTAGGAAGATGAAGTGGTACAGCGACCTAAGAACCATCAAATTTATATACTCTGAAAAACAAGATTGTTACAATGGAAAAACCACAAGAAGACTTTAACGATATCGACACTGCTTCATTATTAAAGTGGTTAAAAAGCATAGCGTTGAAAAAACTCTTTCTGATCTTTTTTAATATTTATATTGGTGCTGCTATCATAATCAATCTATTCTTAATCATTGGTCCAGTTCATATTTTATTGTTTTATGATCTAGTAATGATCTTACCGCTTATTTTTGTTTTCTTTTTCTTTCCTTGTATAATCTTTACAAGTGGAACAATATTAAATAAGAAAAAATGGCTCTGGATATATTTTGGTATTTTAATTGGTCTCTCGGCATTAATCATACTCGGCTCAGGAGGGGGGCGTGGCGGAGGCTGGGGGCTATTGGGTTTTGTTGGTGCGAGCATTCTCGGCACTATATTGTCATTAGTGATCATTCCACTTATTGTACATTTGGGAAAATATGACGAAGCTAAACAAACTAAACTATTGCTTAAAATGTTTTATATTATCTTAACAATCTTCATACTCCAAATAATAATTGGATTTATATTAGCATTAATAAGATCTTGAGCTCAACTGAATTATCGTTCTATCTAGTATTTGAATCAAAAAAGTCAAAAATAAATCAATAACTTTTCCCTCACTTCGCGTCCCGCGTCGCAATGACATCTTTCAGCATGAAAATTCTAATCGAGCTCGTGAGAATAGTGAATGCGATGACTGCATAGGCACTGTGGACTCGTCATTAGGATGGTCCGAGTGGAGAGTTTTTGTTATTGGTAAAGATCTGAATCCAATTTCGCTAAAATCGGTGATCCTGATCCCCCTGATTGGCTGCACTTCTTACATTCTGCAGCTGCAGTGCACCCACTTGAGTATGCACTTCCGCCATTGCAGTCATTACAGCTCCACTCTACACTCCATTCAGCTGTACCGGAATCTGAACAATAGATCTCATACTCACTCGCACCAGACAGCTCGTTATTTTCAATCGTGACTCCATTAGCGCCATTCTCCAAGAAAATTCCTTTTACGCCTCCGATAATCACATTGCCATATATGCGACTTTCAGGCGCCCGATAACCGTATCCTCTCCCGTCAATATGGATGCCGTAGGTATCTGCAGAGATTGTATTTTTTAATATTGTGAAGTCCGCAGGTGTCTGTCCTGAATGCATTGAACCATATTGGACAACGATACCTTGGTCAACATGTGAGAGGATATTGCTCCTGATATGGTACATGTTATCTTCAAAATCTTTCAGTGCAGTAATGAATATTCCTATTTCAGCGCCCTCAATGGTGTTGCCTATTGCCTTTGATTCAATCTCCTCAGGTGACGCCCCGATATTAATGCCATAGTCCCCTCCATGAATGGTGTTCGCTTTCACATATCCCATTGAAAATGAAATGCCTGTATGGCTTGATCCTGAAGGCATTGGAACAGTTATGTCATTATCATGCACATTCAAGGGATAAGCCCGATTTTCATAATAATCATAAAATCCTAAGGCATCAACACCGTAATCACGTGCGCTAATCACATTATCATATATCTCAAATCCGCCCTCTCCATTAAATCCAGCAGACACAGTGTCAATGTTGCAGTTATGGATCTTGCCTGAAGTGAAACCATCAACTGGAGGATCCCAGGCTTCAAACATCGAATAATCTGGATCTCCATGCAAGTTTGTATTGTCTTGGCAATACACATTAAGGCCATCATCACCGATGATAAATCCATCAAGGGAATGGTCTCCTGAACAGATAACGATCGCAGGCAAACCTTCGTCATCAACACCGTTTATGTCTTCGGATCTGAGTGTTGTGGTTCCCGATTCTGGAGTGAGGCAGGTTCTATCATTTCCTCCAACAATTTTTGCGGCTTGTCCTGCATGGCCGCTCGAACCAGGATATTTGATCGAGAGCGCAAGAATAGTCATCACCGCCAACACGGTAACAAATATCAAAGGATTGATTTTCTGTGACATGTGACCACCTCAATTGATACTCTCCTTATCTATTCTAAATATATATATTTTCTGTTTGAAGAGATTACTTCGCCGCATCCTGCGTCGCGATAACATCCTTCAACATGAAGATTCTTATTGAGCTTGCAAGGATGGTGAAGGCGATGACGGCGTAGGCGATGTGGGAGATCTCAACGGCAAAGGGGATATCCTGGAGGAAGGCGAACTGCACGATAGCTGCTGCGGCAAGTCCTCTCGCGAACATGACACTGATGAGCTTTCTCCCTTTATCATCAAAGTCCTTGGTGACATATTTGGTGAGATGCCGTATCACCAACACAAGGAATGTGATGGTGAGGCCGATGACGATCGCCATGAGATCATTGAGAACAAAGATGGTGCCGATGTAGACGAAGAAGAAGGTCTTCAGGAAAAAAGAAATCTGGTCATAGAAGCTTTTTTCTTCCACTGAAGTTACAGACACGGTATCGCTGAATTCCTCTGCCTTGATCTCTGGGCGATTTCGATGCGAGAGCAATTTGAAGAGGAGTTTGAGGCGCTGGGAATTCCTTAAGATGAGGCCGAGGAACAGGCATGCGATGGCGCCATTCCCCTTAAGGAACTCCGTGAGCACATAGACGAGAATGACATAGGCGATGGTCATCATATACGCCTTGTTGTGCTTCAGGATACGGGTCATGAGGAATATCCAGCCTACACCTGCGAGGATGCCTACCAGCCCGGCGACGGCAAAGAGGGACACTATTGAGCCGACGAGCACTTGAACATTGAATGAGCCGATGTTAATGATCTCCAGAACGGTGAGCGCGAAGACAATAGTGAATACATCAGTAATGGCGCTTTCCAGGGTTATGATGCTGTAGACCTCTTTGGAGACTTTCAGTTTGTTGAGGATGGGGATGGCGAAGGTGCTGGAGATGCCGCCGAGCATGAATCCGGTGAGCAAGGATGAGAGGATGTCAAACTCAAAGATGAGCATGATGCCCGTAATAGTGACGGCTGAGAGGAAGAAGCTGAACAGGGTGATGCGCATGCTTTTCGTCACCCCTTTGGCGAACGATACAAGGTCTATATTATAGGCGCCGTCATAGAGGAGAAATAATAGAGCAAACGTAGTGAATGCAGGTGCGAACTGCGTAAAATCACCAGGGTCAACCAATCCTAGACCATAGGGGCCGATGAGAAAGCCGAGGATGATCAAAAGGAGGAGGTCCGGGAGGTTTGTCTTCCTGAAGATGAACTCGGCGAACAGCCCGAAGAATAGGATGAAGCTTATGCCTAACAGGATCAGGTTTGTTTCCACCACTTTTTTTCAATAATATCCTTCGACTAGGGGTATTTAAAGTATTCGCTATTCAAAGGATGATGGTACGCTTTTCAGCGCCCAATCAGAAGCCATAGGCTTTTGCATGTCTTTGTAATGATGCAATCTTCTTCAGGTCATCTTCTGACAAGGTCCTTTTCACGACCCAATACTCTGATGTCCTTGGATCCCTCTGCATATATCCAAAATTGAACAGCTCTCTCCTGATAAGAGCGGTGTCATCAAAGAATTCCTTCATTATCTCACCCACTTCAACCTCTGAGTATTTTTTCCCATCCTCAAAAAGAGCCACTAATCTCAACAGGACTGCCTGTTTCTGGAAATCGTTACGGGGAAACTGATTGTTTTTCACACACTTCTCGAACAATTTTTCTGTGTCAAACGGAAATATGACCTCTGCCATGAGATTTTTTATTGAGTCGTACATATAAAATTATTGAATAACGGGCACCAAACCTTTTTAAAGCTTGACCGGATTCCGGAAGGGGATGACAGAATTAGTGATCACGGAAAAGCCGCAGGCAGCGCGCAAGATAGCGGATGCGCTGGCCGACGGTAAACCGGTCAAGAAAGCGCATAACGGAGTGCCTTATTATCTTGTCACCCACGGGAAGAACGATCTGATCGTCTGTTGCGCTGTCGGCCATCTCTATGGGCTTGAGGAAAAGAACAAGTCTGGATGGACCTATCCTGTGTTCGATATCGAGTGGAAACCTAATGCGGATGTCGCAAAAGGAGCTGCGTATACACGGAAATATCTCGCAACGATAAAGATGTTGGCGAAAGAGGCGAATGCATTCACGATCGCAACGGATTATGATGTTGAGGGAGAGGTCATCGGGGTCAATGTCATCAAATACGCCTGCAAACAGAAGGAAGCGCAGCGCATGAAGTTCTCTACCCTAACCAAGGATGACCTCATCCATAGCTATGAGCATAAGCTGGACCATTTTGATGAGGGTCTTGCCATCGCCGGAGAGACAAGGCATTTCCTCGACTATTATTACGGCATCAACCTGAGCAGGGCGCTGACGCACGCAATGAAAGCTGCAGGCCGGTTCAAGGTATTGAGCTCTGGCCGCGTCCAGGGTCCGGCGCTGAAGCTCATCGTCGACAAGGAGAAGGAGATCCAAGCATTCACGTCTGAGCCCTATTGGCAGATCGAACTGCATGGGAAGGTAACAAAAGGAGAACTCATCGCCATGCATGAGAAAGATAAGTTCTGGAAGAAAGACGACGCATCCAAGATCCATGAAAAGTGCAAAGGAAAAACTGGAGAGATCACGAAAGCAGAGGCAAAGCAGTTCAATCAGCTCGCACCCCATCCCTTTGATCTCACGACCTTGCAGACAGAGGCCTATCGTGCCATCCGTCTTCGGCCGAAGGACGCGCTCTCGATCGCCCAGGAATTGTATACTTCAGGTTACATCTCCTATCCGAGGACCTCTTCACAGCAATTGCCCCCTGCTATCGGATATCAGAAAATCATCACTGCGCTCCAAAAACAGGAAGCCTATTCCTCTGGCGCATCCCTTCTCCTCAAGAAGAAAACCTTGATGCCGAACAATGGCAAGAAGATTGATGCCGCCCACCCAGCCATCTATCCCACTGGGACAATACCCGAGCTCCATGGCAAGCAGCAAAAATTGTATGACCTCATCGTCCGCCGGTTCTTGGCATCGTTCGGCGATCCCGCAACTCGGGAAACAACCAGCATTGTCATCACTGTGGAAGACGAGCATTTCCTTGCCCAGGGGACCAGGACGTTGGTGAAAGGCTGGCATGAACTTTACAGCCACTATGTCACATTTAAGGAGGTCGAATTCCCTGCCGTAAACGTCGGTGACCGCATAGATGTGAAGAAACTCTTGCTTCTCAACAAGGAGACGCAGCCGCCAAAACGCTTTACGCAGGCATCGATCATCAAGGAACTTGAGAAGAGAAACTTAGGGACGAAGGCGACCAGGGCAAATATCGTAGACACCCTCTTCAATAGAGGATATGTCATCAATGAGCCCATGGAAGCGACAGAACTTGGGATACACACTATCGACACGCTCGCCAAATACATCCCCAAGATCATCGATGATGCACTGACAAGGCATTTCGAGGAAGAGATGGAAGACATACAATCACGGAAGAAGAAAAGCAAGGATGTGCTGAAAGAGGCGCAGAAAGTGCTCATTGAGATCCTTGATGTCTTCAAGAAAAAGGAAAAAGAGATCGGGCAGTCGCTTTTCACAGCAAACAAGACTGCGGAACAGAAGGCGTCTAAAATCGGGCCGTGCAAGTGCGGAGGAACCCTTGTCATAAAGCGAGGCAAATTCGGCTATTTCATCGCGTGCGACAAATATCCTGAGTGCAAGGTCACGTTTAAACTGCCTTCCTCTGGTAAGGTCCAGGCATCTGAGAAGCTCTGCGAACAGTGTCATCATCCTATGATCCGGATCATTAAGAAGCGACCGCAGGAGATATGCATCAATCCGGATTGTGCTTCGAAGAAGGCGTCGAAGGAGAGTGAAGCGGAGATGAAGAAGGTCGAGAATGGAGACCTCACCAAGGACTGCCCGAAATGCAAGGAAGGGAAACTCGTGCCCAGGCAATCGATGTACGGTCATTTCTATGGCTGTTCTTCGTATCCGAAGTGTAAGTTCACAGAGAAAGTTGAATAGCTTTTTAAACACTCAACGTATCCCCCTCCCATGCGCGTCATAATAACTCTCTTAGTCAGTATGCTCCTCTTGCCGCTCGTGGCCGGGGAGACCGGTCATCTGACCTTGTTGGCGGTCTCTGAGAGAGGAGATGAACTCGTCGGGAACCTTGCAGATCTCACCTTAGATATGCGCCCGGGCACGGGGCGGATCTTCATCGCGACAAATCCATTGACAAAGCTCGACACGCAATTTTCAACTCGGTTTGCGAATGCGATCGCCTGCGACTTCTTGGAAATCGAGTGTACTCACTATGATTTCTTCTACACCATCGACTCCCACTCGCCGATTGTCGGCGGTCCGAGCGCAGGAGCAGCGATCGCTGTGCTCACTGCAGCGATGCTCGATGGAGCGGCTGTCGACCAGCAAATCAGTATCACTGGAACGATCAATGCAGGGGGGATCATCGGACCCGTAGGAGGGGTTATGGAGAAAGTTCATGCCGCGGCATCCAATGGCATGGAAACTGTCATCATCCCTTCTGGTTCCAGATATCTTACTATAGACAACGCCACTGCTGATCTCGTTTCGGTGGGTGAGGAGCTAGGCATAACTGTCATTGAAGTTGCGCGGCTTGATCAAGCATTGGAGCTATTTACAGGAAGAACATACGTGAAGGAAACCCGTAATCTGGAAATCAGTGCAGCCTACGAGGAAACGATGCGTTCTCTTGCTGAAGACCTTTGTGATCGGTCGGATAAACTCCAGAATGACATCGGTCCTGTCACCAATATCAGCAATCTCAGCCTTATCGCTGCCCAAAACCTTTCTGACCAGGGAACATATTCATATGATGAAAGGAGTTATTATTCATCCGCCAGCTATTGCTTCGGCGCAAATGTACGATACCGATTCGCTTCGATCGCCGAACGGGAGCTCTCCTCAATCGAGATCAGAAGGCTCCTTGAATTGACTCGGGACACTGCACAAGACACAGAAAAAAAAGTCATCAATAGAGGCTATAAGACCCTCACCGACCTTCAAGCATATGTCGTTGTCATGGAGCGGCTTCTTGAAAGCGAAGACCATCTGACCACCGCAGAGATGGCAATCGAGGAAGACCGCCTCGTCGACGCAGCATGGGCGCTCGCCAATGGCATGGAACGCCTCTACAGCGCATTCTCCTGGGACTCATTTTCCGGCAAGGACGGGGAGCACGTCGAAATCAACAAAGATGCCGTGCAGAATTCATGCCAAGCGAAGCTGAACGAAGCAGAGGAGCGCTTCCAGTACGCCCAACTGTTCTTTCCTCTCGGGCTTGAGGATACCCGACGGGAACTCCATCGTGCGCAGGAGGATGCTGCAGATGGACAATATGAACTCTGCCTTTTCAAGGCGAGCAAGGCGAAGGCAGAGGCAGATGTTTTCCTGAGTCTGCTCGGTGTCGATGAAGATCAAGTCAAGCCTCTTCTCGCCGAGCGCATCCAATTGGCAAAAGAGAGCATCGTCGACCAGCAGGAACGCGGCGAGTTCCCGATTGTCGGCTATAGCTATTATGAGTACGCGCGAAGCCTCCAGGAGCGTGACCAGTTCTCGGCCATGCTCTACTCAGGGTATGCATTGGAACTGAGCAATCTTGACGTGTTCTTGAGTCGGAAACAATCACTCAAGCCCTTTTCTTTCTCCCTGCCCCGCATTGATTTCTATTATGGCATCGGAGTGGGGATGGTGATCACATTGGGAATCTTTTTAACC
>JBDRLS010000143.1:0-6749 GCA_043812875.1 Nanobdellota archaeon | reverse complement strand
TGTGTTATCCGGTTATTATTTCCCTTCGATAGCTTTTTTGGTGTTTTCATATATTAAGCCTCTGCTTTCATCTTTCTGATGAAAGCTTCTTGTGGTGTTTCTAGTTCGTCAAATCTGAGGCTTAAATGAGGTCTTACCTCATTATACCATGTGAGAAATGCTTCTTTGGTGGCGAATGCGTGCCTATGATTTTTGTATATTTGGAACCATTTCTCGACTTTTCCATTGCTTTGAGGGTGTTTGATCCTGCAGAGGATCTGTTTTATTCCTTGCTGTGCAAGGAATGCTTTAAAGCGGGATTTTCCACTAAGGTTGTGTATGAATTGGGCTCCATGATCACTTATACATTGCAGGATCTGGCCGTGTTTGAGTGCTTGTCGCATGCCTTCAATAGACCAGGCTGTTGTTGCACTGCTCACTTCGAGCAGTGCAAGCATTTTTCTGCTTGCATCATCAATAACCGCGAACACCCACACTTCGTTTACGGGATCATAATACCAGTCAATATGCACAGCAGTAAGGCCGTGCCTTCGCTCGTACCTTACCCAGTCCTTCTTACGCTTATGCGTTTTATTAAGCGGCTTGGCAAAGCCAAGACTTATTAGAATTCTATGAATGTGGCGATGAGGAAGATGAACCAGGTAATCTCGTTCTATCAGCTTCTCCAACGTAGAAGCTGACACACGATACTGCTCATACGCCGCCTTTACTATTTCACGCTCCCTAGGCTTAACAAACCTCTTAGGCCTACCCATTCGCCTACCAAACACAGGAGCCTTCCCTTCTTCCTGATATACCTTCCAGACTTGATTAACCCTTCGAATACTAATTCCAGCAATCTTCCTAGCCTGATACGTAGTCCAACCCTCATTCTTCCGTCTCAAAGTCTCCAAAAGCTTCCCGTTCGTAAGTTTCATACACCAATTTAACTCACCGTAGGGAAATAGTTTCGGGATAACACAGGTTTATGGTATTTCAAAAAAATTTAATAATGTTAATGAGATTAGGGGTTCATGAACAAGTGGATAAAAGCAGATCTATTGCTCATTTTCATTACATTACCCCTATTCACGGTCATTCTATTTACTCAGCTTCTAGTTCCTCCTGATGAAGTATCCCATTCATTTAATAATACGGTGGGAGCATTTTTAAACGTCTCAATCATCTTTCTTGGGATAGAGCTCATGATCGCCATCATTTACTTTCTGGTAATTTTTGTTCAAAAAGCGAAAAATTAAGCATATCGCCGAAAAGATTATTAACCGCATCGCATCACTCAACCTAAACGGGGTGAAACAATGCCATATGCAACATTGAATGATTTCAACTTCTCGAATAAAAGAGTCATTGTCCGCGTTGATTACAATGTCCCCCTCAAAGACGGCCAAGTCGCCAATGACAAGCGCATCCGCGCTACTCTTCCAACGCTCAAGTTTCTCCTCGACCAGGATGCGCGCCTCATCCTCATGTCCCATCTCGGCAGGCCTGATGGGAAAGTCGTCGATTCCCTCAGGATGGACCCCGTCGCCAAGAGGCTTCAAGAACTGTTGAAAAGGAAAGTCATCAAGATGGATGACTGCATTGGTCCAGAAGTCGAGGCTGCAGCGAAAAACCTCAAGCCCGGAGAGGTCATGCTCCTAGAGAACCTCCGCTTCCACCCAGAGGAGGAAGAAAACAACACTGAGTTCGCAAAGAAACTCGCCTCGCTTGCTGAATATTATGTCAGCGAAGCATTCGGGACATTGCATCGCGCCCATGCCTCGGTCGCGGCAATCACTGATTATCTCCCCTCTGCTGCAGGACTACTCGTCTCTGAAGAGCTTGAGATGCTCTCCAAGCTCAGATCCCCTGAGCACCCGTATTATGCCATCCTCGGCGGCGCAAAAGTATCTGATAAGATCAAGCTCATCAGAAGCCTCCTTGATAAGATTGATAAGCTCTTCATCGGAGGTGCGATGATGTGCACCTTTGAGCTGGCGAAAGGCCGTGCCATTGGGAAAAGCCTTGTCGAGCCAGACCAAGTAGAGCTTGCGAAAAAACTTATGAAGCTGCCGAAGCTGATGCTGCCTATTGATGGATTGCTTGGGGATATCACTGGCGGCAATGAAAAGGCTCTCCATTCAGAGCTGGAATCCGTGCCTGACGATCTAGCCATCTTGGATATTGGGGCAGAGACCATCGCCTCCTGGAAGGCCGCCCTTTCGGATGCTAAGACAATCTTCTGGAACGGACCGCTCGGCTTATTTGAACGAGACGCTTTCTCCAAGGGGACCTATGCCATTGCTGAAACATTGTCAAAAACAGATGCCCTGGTCATCATCGGAGGAGGAGATAGCGCAGCCGCCATTGAAAAATTAGGATTGCAGCACAAGGTGACGCATGTTTCGACAGGAGGCGGAGCCTCGTTGGAGTATGTGCAAGGCAAAGAACTGCCTGGAATCACGGCTTTGGAAAAGAACTTTGAGAAACATTCTTGATTTCTTTCTTTTTTATGGAAGTCGAAAAGCGGTGGGCGAGCTTCAACGGCTCTGGCAGTTTATGTCCTCGAAGCAGGTCCATGAACCATTTCTGTGCTGTCTTGAGTGAGATGCGGTGCCCAGGAGATAGGTAAACCGGTTTAGCGTAGCTCTTGGTGCTGATCTCTGTCGCCCTGACCTCCTTATCCAGGATGACTTTTTTATCCTGCAGCTCCCCGCAGAGAAGCTTCTTTGCCACTCCAATGGTAGGGGTGTCAAGCACAAGCCCGAGATGAGAGGCCAAGCCGATACGTCTTGGATGTAAGATCCCGTTGGCTGGGACAAAGAGGAGATCAGGCTTCTGCTTGAGCTTGCCGAATGCTTCGATGATGGCCGGTGCTTCGCGATAGAAGAGAAAACCAGGAATGTAGGGCATATCCTGTTTCTTGACAGAGAATGCCTTGTCGACGAGTTTACCTGTTTTTGCGTCCATGACAATCACTACGCCAATGACCTCAGAGGGCGTATAGGCCACATCCACCCCGCCGATGAACTTCACTTCCTCAAGCTGATTAGAGGTCAGGATCTTGGCGGCGAGCTTCATCTGCTCTTCCTTCAGTTTCTGTATGTTCGGCATATCATTCCTCTGAGAAATTCGGTATTTATTCTTTTTGGTTCAGTTCGATGAAGAGGGCATGAACCCTGCTTCCGACCCGATCCCCGAACTCCCTTCGATAACGGTCTACTGCTTGGGCAACAGTGATCTCCTTCGCTCCCATGACCAGATTGTCAGCAGCAGTGATGATTTTTTCTTCAATGGTGATAGGCATATACTCTTTGAGTGGCAAGGGCAGATTTTGCCTTATGACTTCATCTTTGGGTATTCCCCCTCCAAGATGCCGCTCACAGACCGATGCGAGTTCCGGATGGCCTTCTTTTCTCATGATGGCTGCGCCGATGATGCCATGTTCTATTGCATTCCTCGTCTTGAACCGTCCGATGTCATGCGTTAATGCCCCTATGCTTACAAGGTTCTTATCAGCGCGGGGAAACCGTTTTGCGATTCGCATGGCGACCTTGCGGACTGCTTTGGTGTGGTCGGTGATGACCCTAAAAAGGTGATCATTTGGAGCGTACTTGCGCATCAATGCCATGGCCTCATCTTCGGTGAGCATCAAGCATCTCCTCCTCAGTAAAGTGCATATCGCTTGGGATGATCAGGCAATAGGGCGGCTGTTTGAATACGTACTTCGCAACCCCTTCCATTGTTCCGGCAATGATCTCCTCGCCATCCATGCCTAATCTGGAACAGCCAACGCAGAGCGTGTCTTTTGTCAGAATTGTGCTATTGAGTGATTTTTCTGCCTCAAGCAAGAGCGAGATCGCTTCATTCGGCGTCATAAACTTATCTTCCTCAGGTAGGATATCAAGCAAGAATAAGGTGTGCGCCTTAACGCTCTGGTTCTCAAGGAAAGTCTTGAAAGGTGATTCAGGTCTAAAGCCTGGCGATGGGAAGGGAATAGACGCTGTTTTCCCAAATTTGTAGAGCTGGAGGCCTGTTTTCGCTATTGCTGTGAAAATGGAAGAGTTGTGGATGACTTCAGTCTTGACCCCTACTTTCTTCGCACGAAGAAGCAAGTCGATGTGCGTCGTCGCTGATAATGGATCTCCAGGGAAGAGAATGACAATATCTTCTTCCTTTGCCTTGGCAATGATCTCATCGCCTTTTTGCTCTATCATTTCCCGATCTGCTTTGATGAATCCTTTTCCAATGATCCTATTCAGCTCTTCATCTGGAGGGAGCCAGTTCGTGTAGTATTCAACGTAGACAGAAGAAGCCTTCTTGATCACTTTGCGAGCATGCTCAGTAAGGTCATTACATATTCCGAGGCCGATGAGGGAAAGCATCTCCTTAAGGACTGAAGCTCGCTTTTTAAGCATTTCGGGAATGGACTCAGACAACCTTATTTCACATATTCAACATTATCCATATCCTCAAATTGTTTATCTCCAGTAAGAAAGGGGACATTACGCGTTTTGGCGAGAATGTAACCAATGCAGTCAATATAAGACAGTCTCCGCTCCTTAAACTGATTTTTTAGTTCATTTGCCGCCTTGATGACTTCGTCATCCATCTCAATACAAAACTCCCTCAGTTCATCATAATAGCGATCAGCTATCTCTCTTCCAAAAGTTCTTAACATCCCATAATGAAGCTCCATAAGATTCAATGTCGTTGTGAGTATATTGATATTCTTCGTGAATTGTTCGTAATGCTTATTTTCTGAAAAAATTTCAAAAAAAGCGTACGTGTCAAAGAAATAACTTACTCCCAACCTTCTCTCACCTGGTCTTTGAATTGTTGTCCAGTCATCTTGGTCTTTAAGCTGCCGAAGAGATGGGAAATATTGGCTTTTTTAACGACTTCTATCTGTACTTTCTCATTCTCCTTGATTTTCTTTTGTTCTACAAATTCTTTTGGGAGAATAATGCCTAGAGAATTCCCCCATTTCCGGACAATTGCTTCAGCTGCCATGATTATCACCCAATAGTTATATTATAGTTATATTGAAGTATAACTCCTATAAAAATCTTCTCATTTTGATACAGTGATAGAAACAAGAAATAGGATTTTTTTGGCTTATTTCAATTTCGCCATCCCGGAATCTAATGTGTCTGCGAGTTGAATATCGTTGAATTCATCTATGAGACCTGCATAATTGGATGGATCGCAAACAATAACAAGTTCCTTAATCAGTTCAGTGGCAAGGCTCGCTGCAAAGGCAACATCTTGGAAGGTCCATTCTGTGAAAGTAAGATCACTGCAGTCTACAATTCCCTTGCCTCTTCGAGACATGGAACTAATATGTTCTTCGAGGCCGCAGCTAATGGATTGGGCATCAAGTCCTGCTGGAAGATATATAATTTTCACTCCTTCAATTTCATAAGTTTTACTTTTCAAGTCCTCGGCCATGTAAAAAGGGAGATAGAAGATGCTTTATTTGTATTACTAACCAAAAAGGAAAAAAAAATCCCCCAAAAGGGGGATACCGCCTTCATTTTAAGGGTTGGGGGTGATAAAATGAAGGCAAGAAGACGCTCCACACAAAGACTTAGGGGGTGATCATGCCTTCTCACCAGATAGCTCAGCTACCTGATGATTTCAATGCCGAGTTCGTCACTCATGACCTGGAGCTCTGCTGAGGACCGCTTATGGCTGTCCTTTCCCAGGATCCAAGGGGATTTCACGCCAGTGATGATAGTCATCACGGTCAATTTTCCTTTCAGCTCTTCTGATACGCGGGCTCCCCAGATGACATTTGCGTCATCATCCAGGCTTTCAGTAACTAACTCGCCAACTCTATTGATGTCATCCAAAGTGAGATCCGGGCCGCCGGCGATATGGATCAATGCGCCAGTGGCACCTTCATAGTTGATGTCGAGGAGGGGATTGGAAAGAGCTCCCTTCACTGCTTCCTCAACTTTATTGTTTGTATCTGATGCTCCAACACCGATGGCCGCTACTCCGCCATTGGTCATGATCGCCTTGACATCTGCGTAATCCAGGTTGACTAAACTGGGGATAGCAATGGTTTCGACAATGCCCTTTATCATAGTGGCAACCAACTCATTTGCCACAGCAAAGGCTTGCTGAATTGGCAGGTTCCCGGCTATGCTTACCAGGCGATTATTGTCTATTACGATGACTGTATCGGAAACCTGCCTCAGCTGCTGTAATCCGAATTCTGCTTTGTCGACCCGTGCTCGCTCAATCTTGAACGGCATGGTGACAGTTCCAATCACTATAGCCCCAATATCTTTTGCTACACTTGCGACAATAGGTGAAGCTCCGGTGCCGGTTCCTCCTCCCATGCCCCCACAAACGAAAACCATGTCTGATAGCTTAAGTGCTTCCTTGAGTTTCTGCAGGCTTTCTTTAGCTGATTCTGCTCCTCGCTCCGGGAAGCCTCCACAGCCTAAGCCTCTTGTCAGAGTCTGCCCAATGAGAAATTTTTGATCTGCATCGGTTATGTTAAGATGCTGTTGGTCAGTGTTGCATGCAATGATCTCAGCGCCTTTGACTCCCTTCTTGTAAAGCCAAGACACCATGTTGTTGCCTGCGCCCCCGACGCCGATGACCTTGATACATGCTTGGTTTGCCTCAATGCCCTCGAACTGCTGGTTTTGTTGTTCTACTTGTTGTAATGCGTTTTTTACGATGAAGTCCATCTTGTCACCCTCCTTTTTGTGGAACATCTCTCCTCAAAAGTATATGTTTAAATATATAGTCTG
>JBDRLS010000142.1:0-7875 GCA_043812875.1 Nanobdellota archaeon | reverse complement strand
GGTTGTAGTGGAGAAGTTTCCACAATGGAAAAAAAGGCAGATACTACTGCAACAGCAGATAATACTCAACAGCTTACAGATACTTCTGATGAGCCAACTACACCAAGTCAGCCAATCGAACCTAAAGAAAAAACCATAGGTTTAGGAGAACCAATCACAATCAAAAATATAAAATTTACAGTCGATAGCATTACTGGATATAAAAAAATTGGAACATCAATGATGGGTAAAGAAACTAAAGGTGAATTTTATAAGGTATGTTTAACTCTAGAAAATTTAGGTAAAACTAGCACATATTTATATGATTCTGCAATGATTGAACCTCAATTTGTATTAACTGATAATCAAGATAGGCAATTTGACTCAAATTTTGAATATGAAATGTATATTAATGATGCAATGAGTTTTATGGAACAACTTCAACCTGGCTTACCTGTTGAAGGTTGCAAAGTATTTGAATTGCCTGCAAATGAAAAAGGATTACAGTTATTGATCTCAAAGGGTTGGCTGACTAATGAAGCGATTGCCGTAAACATTCCAGATAGTGAAGTTAAACATGAAGAAGCAGAAACAAGTATGCAAGATAAAATAGATGCACAAATGGATGAAGCAATGGCTGATGCTGATAAACAAATGGAAGATTTAATGGCAAAATATAGCTAATACGAAAACCACCCCTCTATCCTTTTTCTTTATTGTGCTTCGCACTCGATAGAAACGCCCCTGAAATTACTTTTGTTATCTTGTCATTGCTGCTGGCATTGTTTCTATTTTGTTTTCCATTTGTTCTTGCTTGTTCATTAGGTTGGCGAGTTGTTCGTTGATGAGGCGGAACTTCTCTTCTTGTTCCTTGGCTTCAAGCTCGATGGCTTCCCGATTGAGTGGGCGTTTGCAGGTGGTGCAGAAGGTGTCTGCCATGCCATTTTCGGTGCCGCAGAAGGTGCATGTCTTGGAGGTTGGAGTGAATTCTTCGTGCGCCTTGTCTGCTTTTATTCTGCCTCGCTTAATAAGTTCTATCTTGAAGCTTTCTTCCTGGTTGCTCAAATCATACGTCTTGAGTTGCTTGGTGCTTGTCCACCTGGCTGTGTGCTGGATGTCCAGGTCGCTTCTTCCTGCAAGCCGCATGAGAGTTATTCCATTCCTTTTAAGGGAGTAAAGGGTTAGTGGCTTGTGAATGCCTATTGTGCTGGCCCGTGTTCTCAGGAGTTTTGCCGCTGCAAATGGTTTGAGTTGTTGGTACTGGTTCATCCTCCCCGTGTTGATAAAGAGGAAGGCATCCGGGTCGTCCCGTAAGGGGTGCACGCCCAGCCATCGAGCCAGGTAGGGGTAGCTGTCAATCACCCGAAGAAAGCCAATGCCCTCTTTGCCGTGTTCGGTAATGTATATCTTAGCGTAATTGTCGAAAAGCTCCACATTCCTAATCCGGCGACCCAATAGTTCTTGAGGTCGGGCAAGGCTCTCCAAAGCAACAGTCAAGAGGCACTGCATCCTTGGGTCGTCACCAAACGCTTTCAATAGGCGTTCGAATTCCTGAAGAGAGAATTTATCCCCTCGCATCCGCTCCTTGCTCTTGTCGATTTTTGAAGACAGATGCCTCACAGCATACGGAATAAGCGTCTCATCAATCCTGCCCTTCTCATCCCTTTCCGGAAATAGCTGCTTCCAGATGAATTTCAGGTCAATGATGAAATCCCGTTTGGTCTTAGGAGACCGGTTATGATCGTTGGCAAACCCGACGATCTGATCAACATCCTCCCGCTCTGCGTCCTTGAAGTCCTTCTGGATGAAGTGGCCAGCCATAAGCATCGTCCTGAACAGGCGGAGCCGACGGATATAGGATGTGTCGCGGGCGTCAAAGAGGCCTTTCCAGGTGGCTGTCCCGAGAAACTTACGGATATACTGTACGTTGGCAGGATTCTTTATCCAGAACCTTCGATTCCGGCCCTTCCCCTCAAAACCAGGACGAGGGGGCTTAGCGTAGTCATCCAGATGGTCTCTGATATACTCATATTTAGGCTTGGAGTTATAAATATCGTTGTCTGCCATGGGTCTCATCCTCCAAGGCAGCCACGATTTATAAGCTTTGTAATGCAAACGCCATTACAGGCGCCGGTTTTAACTATAAGATAAATGCGTCGGCCGGGATTCGAACCCGGATTACCACCGTGGCAGGGTAGTGTCCTACCATTAGACTACCGGCGCACAGAGACGAGTGTAATACGGTTGGTTTTTAAGCTTTATGATAAAATGGGCCCGAGCGGAACTAGCCTTTAGAAAGGCTAGAATCCAAATAGGGGAACTTGGCAGTTCCCCGCCGTGGCTGAACGTCTGTGTGAAGGCCACGAAATCGCTGTGGGCCTCATTTCTTGTGTGATGGGCCCGACCGGAATCGAACCGGCGATCTTCGCCATGTAAAGGCAACGTCATAGCCGCTAGACCACGAGCCCATGGAAACAAGAGGAAAGAAGCTGTTTATAAATATTTAGATATAAGAAAAAAATGGGCCCGGTGGGACTTTCAACGGCTCTGACGTTATAAGTTGCGAACGTCAGTGAGCCTGTTTGAACCCACCACCATCAGCTTGCCTCTGCAACAGAACGCTGCCATATAAGACTGACGCTCCACCGGACTAAGCTACGGGCCCAGAACATATAAAGAGAAAAATCGAGTTTTTAAGGGTTGTGGTTAATTGCGTCCTGTGGGTATATATTTTTATCCAGGACATTTCTTATCATGTGAGGGAAAACTTTCATCTCTGCCTTTCTTAGGTTTTCCTGATATGCGCGACGAGTTGTGTTAAGCTTTTTTGATAGGTCATTTAATGTAACTTGTCGAGGCCAGTGATAATAATTATATGTCAAAGCTGCTTGAAGTGCTTGTAGCTGCTTGGGGGAGAGGACGTATTGGTTTTGGTCGGCCATTTTCTTGATCTTGAAGATCTTGATCTCACCAATTTCCTCGAGCTCGTTCATGAGCCTTCTAACTTCTTTTGGCTTCTCACTTAATGTGGTGTAAATTTCATAGCCATCTTTTTGGGTGACAGGAGAATGAAATAAGCAGTCATTTTTCAACACTTTATCATAGCTTGAATCCTTATTTCTCCAAGTCGTTTTAATAAGAGCCTCAGTATCCTGGGCATAGACGATGCGCTTTTGCTTGATCATACGAAATTTCTTTAATGAATCATAAAACTCCTTGAAACGCTGTTTATTAGGATAACTTACTTTCCAATCAGTTGAGATCGTGAACGCCCCTCGTTCATCCTTCATGATGACCGGACCTGCTTCCACCATGGAAATGTCTTCAAAGGGAATAGTGGATAAGCTACCCCAACAATCCTGATGGTTTACCCCAATGACTGTTTGCCTGAGTGACATATGTCAATATCGGGGACCATGACTATTTAAATCTTTCTATTATTTGTTATTCTAGAGTAGTAAAATACTTCATTTTTCGTTTATAAAGTATATAAAGGCAATGACATATGTCACCAAAATTTGACATAAGCCAAATGTTGCCACTGCCATATGGCGGAAGAATACACCTTTAACAATGAACTCACACCCCACAAACCATTATCTAAGTATTTTGGGCTAGATCACCTTCTCTTGCGAGATGAAAGCAAGAATCCTACAGGAACGATCAAGGATCGGAGAGCTATCGCTATCAATGATCATCTAAGCCATAGACCTAAGTACCATCAATATGTAAGTATTGTGGTGATCACCGCTGGAAATGAAGGTGTAGCTTTAGGGACACTCTGTATTCTCCCTGTGACAGCCATTGTAAGAGAAGATATTGAACCACGCATATTGCATAAACTGGAAGAAACCTGTGAACACGTTGTTAAAAAAGATCTTGATAAGACTTTTTATTCTGGAGATGATGTCCGGTTCATGGCGAACATACTCCAGCCGAATAATGTCTTTGATGCGAATAACCTTAGAGTAACATATAGGGAAATTGCTTATTCTATACGTGAACAAGCACCTGACTATGTTGTTGTTCCAGTCGGAGGCGCTGAACTATTCACTGGAATCGAACACCATTTAGGAGATACCCCTACCAAGGTGATTGGAGTGGCTGTTTCTGGTGAAAATCCATACCAGAAAGCCATTCAAGGCGTCTCGGCCATGAAATATCTGGGTGTTTCCTTTTATGATGGTTTTGCGAGAAACAGTCTTGCAGACAAGGCCGCGACACCGATTTCGAGATATACTGATGAATTGAGAGACGCTGTTCATCGAGGAAATCACTTCATAGAATTGAATCCTGAGGAGGTAGAGCAAGCATATCACCTCTCTAAAGAGCTCGGCTTGGATATGGAACCGACCGCTGCATTAGTCCTCGGCGGGATGAAAAAGTTTGATTTTAAGGCTTCAGACAAAGTTGTCGTTGTAAATACAGGGAAGGGTATTTTCTAAAGAAACCTTTATAACCACCCATTCTTCTCTCCTAACCATCGCCCTTGTAGTCTAGCTTGGATAGGACGTCAGGTTGCGGCAACAGAAATCAGAGATTTCTGAGGTTTGTGTTGCAAAAACCTGGAAACCGGAGTTCAAATCTCCGCGGGGGCAGTTTTTTTATCAAATCATGTTCTCTGAAACAATATCCGCTTCTCCCCAGCATACAGCCCCATGGCAGTCATCTGCTCGAACTGCTCTTGGGTGAGCGTAAGGGGGGATATGGTGAACGAAAAGCGCTCAAAGAACTCTGAGGTGAGCTCCTTGACTTGTTGAGCATCGATCTTGTCGCCGATAAGCATGATGTTTGCCCGTGATTTCAATGCCTTCCCATGGAGGATGATGGTCTGTAAGCCTTCGATTGAAGCTGCCTTCTTGACGAACTCAGAGAGGAACTGGCGCTCCTGCTGGAGGAACCCTGCAAGGAAGCTGAAGTGCTCATCCTGGGAAGCGCGATAGAGCTTGGCATTTCCCACGTTTTCTTGCTTTATGAGTGCTAGCTGCCTTAAGAGGCGAAGAATGCGTAAAGAGGTCGCAGGGGAGAGTTTTGCCTCCTTTGCAAGCTCGCTGAGATACCACTGCTTTTCCGGCTGTTGAAAGAATAATTGAAGGAGAGCTATCTTCTTGTGGTCAAAGAGGTTATTCAGGATCTCCCACCGCTCCATGGTCCTATCACTCACCTATCATTATTTAAATCTTTTCATTTCTGAAAAGGTATTTCATTTCTGAAATAATAATTATACTACATATTTTTTAAAATAAGTATTGTTATGGCGCTTAATTTTGAGAATAAAAGTATTCTTTGACTTCTTCTAATGTATTGACATCTTCTGCGCATCTGTCATCGCGGAGCCTGATGACTCGGGGGAAGCGCAAGGCAAATCCAGAACTGTACGTCGGTGATTTTTGGATCTCTTCAAACTTGACCTCGACAACAATATGCGGCTTGATCTTGACCTCTCTTCCTTTCTCCTGAAGGATCACTGGCCTGAGTTTCTCAGTGAGCTGGGAGAATGTCAAACCTTGCTCTTCTAGTTCTTTGATGCCTGTTCCCACTTTCCCGATCTCGAGGAATTCGCCATCATCGTCCCTGCAAGCCAGAGTGAAGCTCGTGAACCATTCGGCTCTTTTTCCCTCTCCCCATTCAGCGCCGACAATCACTAGATCCATGGATTCCATGACCGGCTTGAGCTTGACCATATAGCCTACTCGTGAGCCTGGTTTATAGATGGCATCCAGCTTCTTCAGCATGACACCTTCCTGGCCCGCATCCAGAGCGGATTGATAGAACGAGTTGAGCTTTATCGGGTCTTCAACGAGAATCTGCTCAGCGACCTGGATCCGGTGCTTAACCGGTTTCACCATTTTTTCTATGATCGCACGTCGTTCTGTGTATGGCTGCTTCAGAAGACTTTTTCCATCAAAGTATAGGCAATCAAATACATTGAGCTCAATAGGGAGCTGTTTAACGAGTTCTTCAATGTCATATTTACGTCTGATACGCTGTGAGACATGTTGGAAGGGGAGATAGTGTTTCGTTCGGGGGTCATAGCCAATGGCCTCGCAATCGATGATGAATGAACTTCCACTCACATGATTTTTCACCGAGTCGATGACATCGGGAAACTGCTTGGTCACGTTCTCCAATCGCCTCGTAAAGAGGCTGATCCTATCTTCATGTTTGTGTATCTGCAATCGGAATCCGTCATACTTAAACTCAATAGCCGCTGGAATGCCTACTCGTTCGAGCCCTTCCTCTGCTGAGGCCACCTTCTGGGCGAGCATCACCTTCAATGGCTTTCCTGGGGTCATGGACACCTCACCAAAGCCTTCTCTTCCCTTGTGCTTAGCGAGAGATGCTACCTGACCAAAATCATTGGAGACATCATATGCCTGTTGGATCTCATCAATGAGTATCTTGTATGATTCTCTGTCCTCATCTTTAGCCTCGCTTATCTCGGGAAAAAAGGCGAGAGCGATGGCATCTCGGACAGTGCCGTCACCAATGCCTATTCGGAGATCTCCCAGTGTCGTCCGGATGATGTATTTCGCTTCTAAAGGCCGGGCGTTCGTCAAGAGCTCAGCGATGATCTTCAACTTATGATCGACTGATTTCAGCCCTTCTATGGTAGCAAGCTTTCTCAGGTTGTGTGTTACTTTCTTGACAGTAAGATTCTCTGAAAAAAGAGAGGTCTGTGACTTCTTCGCAACAAGTCTCTCAGTCACTAGGCCGAGGTCCCCGATCTTTGCCCATGATTGTTCAACTTTTGCTTTGTCTTCGCCAGTGGCGAGGGATATTGCCCGGACGACAAGCTTTGATGCCACCCCTATCTCAGTTTGATCATAAGAAGGGAATAACCTGCCTTGAGCGAGGAGAGAGATATCACTGAGATCAGCTTCAGGAGCCTGCTTGAAGAGCTCGGCGATGATCGCCGTCTTATCAAGGCGCTTGCTCGTCTTTGAGAGCTTCTCATAAACTTGTGCGAGATTGAGATATTGCATCTGTTATGTTATCTTCTCCCCTTGCTTATATTGATATCCCGCCCGCCGCCCCTTCTTGCCTCTCAACAATGGATCGAATGAGCGATCAATCGACACTATTAAATAGAAGATGTTATATAAATGATTTTGTAAAAGAGGATCACCATGGATGTCTTGGAATGCATCAGGTCGCGACGTTCTGTACGCCATTACCTGTCAAAAGAAGTTGAATGGGAGCATGTAGGCAGGGTTGTCCAAGCAGGGAAAGCAGCACCATCTGCTGGAAACCAGCAGAACTGGAAATTTATCGTTGTGCAGGATAAGGCTAAACGTGCCCTGATTTCCGAGGCCTGCGTCCAGCAATATTGGATGCAGCATGCGCCTGTTCACATCGTCGTCGTGGCAGAACCGCAAAAGGCACGACAATTTTATGGCATTCGAGGAGAAAGGCTGTATTCTATCCAGAACTGTGCTGCAGCTGTCCAGAACATGCTTCTCGCAGCTCATTCTCTCGGCTTGGGATCCTGCTGGGTCGGGGCATTCGATGAGGACATGGTCCGACGGGCCGTAGGCATTCCAGAATATGTGAGGCCTCAGTCAATCGTAACTCTAGGCCATGCAGCACAAATACCCGCAGAGCCCGGAGAGTATAGGATCTACGATCTGCTCCACATCGAGAAATGGGACAGGAAAATCAGGGATGTCAATTGGGTGACAAAGGACTATAGCGTCACCATTGAAAATAAGGCAAAGGAGAAAGGGGCTAAACTCGCGGATCATGGCAAGAAAGCTATCCATCACACAAAGGAGTTCTTTGCAAAAACGAAGAAACGGATAAAGGGAAGCTAGTATAGACTTTCCTCATCTTATATATTTTTTCACATCTATATATCCGATTAACGAAAAGCTTAAATACTAGTTTATATAGAAC
>JBDRLS010000141.1:0-4231 GCA_043812875.1 Nanobdellota archaeon | reverse complement strand
ACCGCCAGGATCAAAAAGAATCAGGTTTTCTACGCGGCCCGAAATACCAGAATCTCATAGGCCTTGTGGGGAAGCTTACCTGTCGAGAGTGATCCTCACCTTGCCGCCTGTGATCCTGCATTGGCAGGCAAGACGGTGATCAACATCTCTATCAGCCATCTCTTTCTCTATCTCAGTGAGTTCAGAGAGGTTTTTCTTCCCATCGATGATTATGATCCTGCATGTGCCGCAAGAGCCGGCGGTGCAGCCGAATGGGACGCCAAGTGATTCTGCGCTATCAATGATCGGAGCACCATCAGGAGTCTCTTTCTCCATGCCGTCAAGCTCTAAGATGGCCATCTCACTCGTTTCCTCGCTTACCCAAACGGTGGTCGAGCATCAGCAATCCGTTCTTGCTGGCCATCTTGAGATGTCCGAGGATTTCCGAACTATGCTCTTCCTCTTCTACCTGTTCCGCCAGGAACCAGTGCAGGAATTCCTTGGTCGCAAATTCCTTTTCTTCCATCGCGAGTTCGTAAAGGTCATTGATCATCTTTGTTACCGCTTGTTCGTGTGCAACGATCTGTTCAAAGACTTCAATAGCTGAAGACCATTCTCCTTTTGGCTTCTCGAGCGGCAATAAGGTGATCTTCCCCCCTCTTGCCAGCACGTGATCGAACATCTTCATGCCATGCCCGAATTCTTCTTCATACTGGAGGCGCATCCACTTCGCAAAACCTGCCAGGTTCTGTCCTTCAAAATATGCTGCCATGGAAAGATAGAGGTAGCCGGAGGCGAACTCGTTCTTTATCTGTATGTTGAGTGCATCAGTCATTGGTTTTTTTATGTTCATCATCATCACCTCAAATTTTTCCTACTAGATCAAGTCCTGGTTTCAGTGTCTTCTCTCCTGGTTTCCAGGATGCAGGGCATACGAGGCCTTTGTTTTTCCGGACAAAGGATGCCGCCTGAAGCTTCCTCAGGATCTCTTTTGTGCTCCTGCCGATGCTGTTGTCATGCACGTCCATCGCGATGAGCTTGCCCTCAGGGTCGATGATGAACGATCCTCTCAGCGAGAGACCTTCCTCTTCGATGTATGTCCCGAGCATCCTGCAGACTTTTCCTGTCGGGTCGGCGAGCATGGGATAGGTTATCTTTTTTATTGCCGGGCTCTGGTCATGCCATGCCTTATGGACAAAGACCGTGTCCGTACTTATGCTCATGATCTCTGCATTCTGCTCCTTGAAGGCCTCATAATTGTCTGCGGCTTCTTCTAATTCTGTAGGGCAGACAAAGGTGAAATCTGCAGGATAGAACAGGAGCACCACCCATTTTCCTTGGTAGTCAGAGAGCTTTATCTTCTTCGTTTCTTCATTTTGGAATGCTTCGACTTCAAAATCAGGGACTTCTTCACCAATCTTAACCATTGTTAATCACCACCACCTAGGCGGGGGAGGTTATTTTTAAGTATTGTTGTTTTAGGATGAAAGGAAAGATTTTAAAGCGTCTAGTCCTCTTTGTCACCCATGAAATTCATCTTTATCATGCTGGGAATGATCGTCATGCCCTTGTTGTCCGTGGCTGCGGAAGAGGGCTTCCACGCCACTCTGCGGCCAGGAGACACCGCAGAGGTCACGGCGACGCCAGATTCCTATTATCGCCTTCCCGGAACAAATGTGTTCCGCCTGGAGCCGGAAGGCAAGAATGTCACGATAACAGTCATACAGGATTACCTCTTCATAGACTCTGGCGAGCATTCAGCTCGGACAAAGGAGACCTTGGTGATCAATGACCACAACCTGAATGTGCTCCTCGATTCAGGGTCGAAGGGAGTGAGTATTTACCCGGATGACGCCGCCGCCATCATCCTGCGACGCTATCCTGAAGCGCAGCTCTTTGAAGGGGAGTTGCGCGTTGAGGGAGATGACCTTGCGTATATCGTGCCGAGCTACCTTCGTGCGAGATTCCTCTGGGTATTCCCTTTCACGAAGAAAGCTGATGTCGTCGTCAATGCGGAGACAGGAGCCCTCAGCCATGAGCCTTTCCCCTGGTATGTCTCCACCTGAACAGTAACTTTTATTAACTAGTTAACGATTGTTCATTACAGATTATCAGAGGTGATCTTCTATGGCAGAATTATCCAAGCTGGATTATGAATATGACGCACTTGAACCGCACATTGACGCAAAGACGATGGAGATCCATCACAGCAAGCATCACCAGGCATATGTGGACAAGTTCAACAAGGCAATAGAGGGGACGGACCTTGAAGAGAAAGACGTCAATGAGATCCTGAAGGATATTGAAGCGATCCCTGAAAAGATCCGGGCTGCTGTCATCAACAATGGCGGCGGACACAGCAATCATGCGCTCTTCTGGAAATCATTGAAGCCCAGCGGGGGGAATCCTACAGGCGCGATCGGCGCTGCATTGACAAAAGAATTCGGCTCCATAGATGAGTTCAAGGAAGAGATGGAGAAAGCCGCAATGTCACGTTTTGGCTCTGGCTGGGCATGGCTTGTTGTAAACAAGGGTTCGCTTGAGGTTATCTCAACAGGAAACCAGGATTCACCGCTCTCTGAGGGGATGACACCGTTGCTCTGCATCGATGTCTGGGAGCATGCATACTATCTCAAATATCAGAACCGTCGTCCAGAATATCTCAAAGCCATCTGGAACATCATCAACTGGGAAGAGGTATCCAGACGGTTTGAGGAAGCAAAGTAATTATTTTCTCTTTCCTTTCTTTTCTGTCCCGCCGCAGCACATCGCTCTGCAGTCCTTGCACTTGCCCATGGCGAGGTGTGTTATTCCAATGATGAGGAAGACCGCTGTCCACCAATTGATGGGAAAATTCACCAGTCCGAAGTCCGCGAGCAGAAAGACAATGCCGAAAAGCAAGACAAGCCATATTGTAAATCTAGAGCATTTCGCACAACCATGCATGATGTTCACCTCAGTTAAACTTTTATAAGTGTTTTTTCATACTATTAGTTTAAAAAAGTATTGGTAAGAGCTCTGACAACCTCATGTTCATCGCGAGAACGCATGCTTCTTTGTCAGCCGGATATTATAGATCTCCTCATAGATGATCGACCAGGTCATGCCGAAGATCATGGCATAGAAATATTCTTCCACTGGAATGCTGAAGAGGAACCTGCCCAATGACCCTGTGAGATTCCATTCATTTTCAATGAATCCAGGGAACAGGATGTCGACAAAGACCAATGTGATGATATAAAGTATGAGAAAGAGGATCCCCCCGATAAGACTTTCCTTGATGAGATCATGGCGGGAGTAGAGGAGATAGAAGAGGATGAAGCATCCTATTATCAAGGAACTTTGAAGGATCAGGGCTTCTGTGAAGAGCTTCATGAGCAGAAGAATCATTATCATGAGGATGATCAGGGCATAGACGATGTATGCATGGTGGCGTCCATGACTGCCGGCCTTTGCTTTTCTCTGCCCGATCTTAAAGACTTCTGTATAGATGATGGCTGCGATGCCGCCTGTGAAAAAGCAGAAGAGGAGGCTTTCTATGGCAAATAAATCCCATATGTGCACCAACACATTCGGTTGCCAGTATTCAGGCACGAAAAGTTGATGCAGAAGAGCGAAGGGGGAAAATAATATCGAGGAGAATACCATGTCTTTTCGGAGATCCTCTCTTGAAACATAGAAGAAGATCCATATCACTCCAAAAATCAATGACCACACCAGATAAGGATACATTTCACCACATGCATTGACCTATGCACTGACACCTCGTTTTTTCTTACATCCTATTTAATTGTGAAGCTAATTCCTCGAATCCTTTCCTCTCGCTCATTATTCTTTCTACTTCGTTGTCGATCCTCAGAACATCTTCCCGAGAGATCTTTGGTCTATCATTTGAGATGGCACTTACTGTGGCAATCGCAAACATGAGGTTATCTCCGCAGAAAATCCGGACACCCTTCGGTTCAAAGGGCAGGAGCTGAATGTACTCAAGACTCTTTTCTATATCGCATTGGATATTTTTTCTAAGTTCTTTGAGGGCTCGATGGATGGCTTGTCTGTGCTGTGCTGGCTCTAACAATGAATCATGACTCAATCCATGTTTTTTTAGGAGGGAAGACGGCCAATAACATCTCCCTTCTTCGACATCATCTTGCATATCTTTCAGAATATTCACTTTTTGCAAGGCCAAGCCAAAGTGATTGCTGAGGGGGAGCAGATCGTTAAGTTGTTCATCATTGATATATCCATGGAT
>JBDRLS010000140.1:0-6827 GCA_043812875.1 Nanobdellota archaeon | reverse complement strand
AGATTTCCTGTTCAAGAAATGCAAAGCATTTCTTTGAATTGAAAACGCGCAACATGCGAAGCATGTTGGCGCACCAAAAACATGTACGTGTTTTTGTGCGTCTCACCCTAAAGGGGGGGGGAGTACAACAAAATCTTAGATTTTGTGTACAAGAGATGCTATGCATTTCTTTGTATTAAACCCACTAAAATCTCGCGAGACGAGATTTTCAATAAAAAAAGAGGGGTCATGCGTGGAGAATCTACATCTTAAGAAGTTCATCAAGAGTAAAAGAAAGTGGGGCAAAAGAGTGTTCTTCAATAAAAGCAGTGTCTCCGCCAACTAGTTTTTGCATTGTTTGCTCTGTGAGGTGTCCCTCACAAAAGTATGTCTTCAGGAGGGATGCTGCTGCAATATACATGTGTGCTTTTGCCTTTAATTCAGGCAATTCATCCTCGCTCGTTTTATCCCTTGTAAGATCTTTTGCAACTATAAACGCAACACCTAGATAGTGTCTGAATTGTTGTTCTGCAATCTCTCTTTCTGCTTTGACTTCTGACGAAGTTGGCCCACCAATACCTACACCCCCCTTAGATCTTCTGATCTCGCCGATCTGTAAAAGATAGGTTGATCTCCCGCCGATGTTTTCAACAACGAGCTCATGTTCGTGCTGGCACCCATTGATACTTACTCCAACTGATACTTTATAGACAGTGTTATCTGCCGGGATGTCTCCCCTCATCCAAAATGAAATTCTGTCTGGTTCTATTTCTGGCGAAATTGGATTGGTCGTCATTTGAATCACTCCATTGTTCATTTGTTTACTACCAAGGCATACTGACAAAGTTAACTAATTTTACCCGAAAATGTACGGTTATTTATGAGGAGTATGAACAAAAGCCGAAAATGTTCGGATATGCGAAAAGCATATAAAGGTAGGTTCTATTGCCTCTCAGAGGTTAAAATATGTGGATCACAAAACTCCAGCTTAAGCATGAAGACTGCCCAATCGTCAATAGGTGCGTCAAGTTCAAGATCCTTGTCTACTCCTATCCGAGCACATGGTATATGGAGAAAAAACATACATACGCAACAACCACATGCTACTTCCAAAGCGTTGACGAAGGAAAGAAGAAAAAGTTCATTGCAGACCTCAAAGCAGATCGCCGCATCACAAACATAGAAATATCAGGCGATACATTCACCTACGAGATCAACCTCGGCAAGGAAGGCGAACATGTGCAGCTGTATCATACAAAACAGATCTTCTTTGCTAAACCGGTTGTCAACCATTCTGACGGCCATGAGTATTGGGAGGTCGCTTCATGGAAGCGAGAAGAGATCGAGAAGTTCATCAAATCCCTCGAGAAACACATGGATGTCTGCAAGATACTCAAACTTGAGAAATCTGCATTAACAGATGTGTACTTCCCGAATATCATGCCTAAGCTCTCGCCAAACCAGAAAAAGGCACTCCAGCTTGCGTACGAGAACAGCTACTACACCTATCCTCGGCAGATCAAGCTCGGAGCGCTCGCTAAGATCGCAAAAGTCAGCATATCGACATACCAAGAGCATCTGAGAAAGGCTGAGCTGAAATTATTACCTGTTGTAATCGAGCGACAGTTAAGGAAGGGATAAAGCGTTCTCCAAAACTTTTTTATACATGCCCGCACTCCCCTCTCGCATGGGGATCAATCCAAAACAGTTAGCGAACAGCGCAGTGGACCGGTTAATTGACATCTACTTTCAGAAAGGACCAGATGAACTGCCGCCTCTTGAAAATATCAGCACTTTACTGATGAGATGGTATTCTATCAGTCCTGCTGATGCGGAAAAGGTCTTTGATGAGATGATAGAATCACGGACAACTGATCTGCGAGATATGGAATATGATGTGAAAAGAAATGGGCAATACACGCCAGAAGAGCTCGGTGCGGTGTTCAAGAAGGAAGGCCCTTCACTAAAAGAGCTGTTCTCTCCAGAATATGCAAGCATCCTCGGATTGTACATCGGGTATAGCACGGAAAGTGGAGATTGGATTACCATACCTTGGATGGTTGATAAAAGCAAAGAAAAGACCCTTGAAGACATGACTGAGCAAGGGATATTCACAAAGAAAACAGATGGATACATGATCACCGCTGAAGCACGGCAGAGGATCGCTAAATTATGCGGATTGGATGCCCGTTAGTCCTTACCGCCTGCCATCATCTTCAAGAAACTCAGCACTGTCGGCACTTCTTTTATAGGGGAGACCTTGATGTTTCCAGAGACGATTGCACCGGAGACCTTTGCGAATGCCTTTCCGTTGTTGACGACATCTTTGACAGCAGACCTCGGCTGTCTTGCCCAGGGTGGGCTTTCGATTTGCGCATCTTCTTCTCCGTCCTTGATCATTCCATAGAGGAAATCAAAATCGATCTTAACGGTCACATCAGGCTCTCCGGCATAGGGATTCTGGTCATTGATGACCTGCATCTTGATGACATCGTCTGGGTTGACGATCATCACCATGCGATAGAAGACATCTCCGTCATCATCTGCTTCAATGAGGAAGTCAGCGCTTCCCCCATACTTATCGCTCAGGTCATTGATCCTGTCCATGAGCTCTTCTTGCTTTCTCATCTCCTCAATCTCTTTTGGCGAGGGACCGCTGTCTCCTTCAGGACCTGGCATGCGTCCTTCAGCCATGGCCTTCCGGAATTCTTCTTTCATGATCTCTTTCGGGGGGAAAATCCATGTCTGCATGTAAGGGGTGAGTATCTCTCTACCTTCGTGCTGAGTCATCTCTTCCCAATAATGGACCTCACCATATTCGCTTTTATATGCAACATCGATTAGGTCAACATTAAAGTCTGCACATTCAGAGATCTCAAACATACGTTCTGCATTGTTCACAAATTTCCAATAGGTGCCATAGAGACCGCTCATCTGGATTTCCCAATCCTCTGGGGATTTTGCAACGTATTCCTCAAAGAACCAGCTGAAAAACTCCTGGTTCATGGATGATTGCAGTTCTTCCCTCTGCTTGATAAGCCCTTCAGAGTCTCTTTCGCACCAGTCGCCTCTATCATCTTGGCCAAAGCGGAGGTCATTCAACTCCTCCAGATCTTTTCCCCAGAAGTCAAAGTGAAGGTAGGTATCGGTTTTCCCCGTGCCTTTTATACAGCCTCCTGTGAAAGAAAAGATTGCACTTTCCTGCTTATGATATTGATCCTCAACACAGGCAAATTGGATCAAGGAATTATCATGCTCTGAGCACCTGTTCTGAGCGCATTCATCGTCGCTGCTGCAGCCGCTGCATTCTTCAGTTGACTCACATCCATTCTCCCAGTCACCATCGCATTCATAGTATCCTTGAGAGCATTCGCACCTGCCAAGCTCCTCAATGCATTCTTGGTTTATGCTGCATCCGTGGCGGCAGGCCTCAAACCTGCCACCGCATGTGGCATCATCTGACTCACAGCCGTCCCCGTCGCCTCCATCCCCCTTTCCGTTGCAATCGAAATGACCATCCATGCAATAGCAGCTCTTCCTGAAAGGATCACAACCGCGGTTTTCACCGCAATCCTTGTCTTCTGCGCATTCCGCTTCACCCTCCTTCACTGCTTGACCAGTAAATGAAAAGAGTCCCTTGAACGAATCGATGATTACATTTCTTTCAGGATTAAAGGGGACGTCTTCCTCTCCTTCTTCAACATCAGGGGATTTATCATCTTTTGGAGCTCCTTCTTTTGACTCTACGCCTTCCTTTTCATCTTGTCCTGATTCTGTCGATTCTTTTTGATCTTGTTTTTGAGTGTCTTGCTCCTTTTCAGAGTTAGGGACATCAGCGGCGATACCAACAGTCTCGACGACGATATCAATCTCTTGCTCCTCTTCAATAAGTTCTTCCTCTTCGACAAGCTCTTCCACAGGGAGATCAGGAACATTCTCTGATTCAACAGTCTCTGTCAGGATGATTTCTTCCTCTTCGATCACTTCATCTGAGAGGATCTTGCATTTACCCTTTGAGCAGATAGCGTTCTCATCCTCGCAATCCTCACGGAATGCGCAGTACTTATCAATCTCGATGAGGTCTGGGTCTTCAGTCTCTTCTGTTTCGGGCAGTGGTTCCTCTGGATTAGGTTCCTGTTCAAGGTCTTCGCAAACGCCCTTCTCACTGAGAACCTGCCAAGGCATGCACACATCATCCTCATCCTTAATAAAAACGCACTTATCTTTTTCGAAATAATAGCCGTCTGGACATTCGACATCTTCAATAATGTTCGTAGCGATACAGTTGCCGTTCTCCCGCTCACAATCAAATTTGGTTGTAGGCTCTGAACATAAGACAGCAGAAACCTTGTCTGAGGGGAGGCAGCTGTCTCCGCAGGGGACACAGGTAATTGGATGCTCTTGTTTAACAATCTGGCATGCGCCATCAATTGCTTCGCATTCAAACTCCTCGGTCGGTAGAGCACATTCAATTACTATAGGTGCGCCGAGAGGGATACACCCTTCGCCGCATTTCGTGCATTCGAGCACATCATCTGGACAGGTTATCTCATGATAGGCCCAAATACCTTCTTGACAGGTCGCGGTTGTTAGCTCCTCTCCGTTGTTGCATAACGTTGTCTTGACTTCGCCTTCTGTGCAGCTCTCATTTACTGGTTCGGTTTCATTTGTATCGGGAATGGTCTCATTTAGGGGATGGGTGAGATTGCCAAGAGTTACATTGAGTTCAGGCGTGACATTGATATCAGGAGTGATACCCACACTGATGTTCGTCTCATTAGTTAGTGTCACATTGATGGTGAGATTTGTAGTCACATTAGTGCTAATGTTCGTGGTGATATTAATCTCATGAGTGATGTTGACAGTCTCATTCACCTCGGGAGAAGGTGGCTTAATACAATTGCCTTCCTCATCATACTCATATCCTACCATGCAGACAGCGACAGGGACACACTCATCGTCGTCATTAAGAACAAAATTTTCACCGCAGTCAATAACACATTCTCCTTCGAGGCATATCTTCTCTGAGATGAGGGTGCATAGTTTCTCTTCGCAGCTGGATAGGTCCTGGCAATCGATGAGGTCGTCAAAGTCATTATCAATATGATCTGTGCAGATCTCTGTTGCGCCTTCGCACTGATCCCTGCTCTCACAGCCATTCGCGGCATCCTCATCACAGTTATACCATCCGGGTTCACATGTACATGTGCGGTCTTTCCAGACCCGGTGATCGCCGCATATCTCTTCCTGACCGCAGAATGCTGTCTGTTTTACTACTTCCCCATCAGGGTAATTGCAGATGAAATACTGGCAGGGAATTCTTCTTGTCCCGCCGGGGCATTCGTAATATCGCTGGAGGCAGGGGGTGTCCTGGGGCATGCCGCTGCAATAGAAGATGACTTTCTCTTCGCACATGCCATAGCACCGGGCAAGCTCTGAGACATCTTCCTCATCGATGATGTTGTCACAGACCTGGGTGCAGTCCTTGATATCTTCAGGAGTCTCACAATTGAGGCATTCGGAGCATGACTTCGCGCAGTATTCCTCGCCGACATCCCCCCCGCGAGTGCAGGTATCGCAAAGATCGCAGGGAAGGTCACATTTTGGTTCTTCTTGGTAGATACGCTTCTCGCATTCAATACAACTTGCACAGAAATCCTGGCTCTTGCATTCATTCTGCTCACAGTCCCAGCAGCTCTCGCATCTGCTCTCGCATTTTCCTGGATCCCCTTCGTTGTTACATCCCCAGCATTCCTCACAGCTGCTCTCGCATTGCTCATTTACGCAAGGATAGCACTCATCCTGGCAGACATCATCGCAGAGGCTTCTCTTTTCAGCTTGTTCACAATCAGTGCACTTCCTGCAATCCTCTGTTTCCTTACAGGCTGATTCTCCCCTTGAGGACTCGCAATCACTGCATGAATCACAGCTGTCATCACATTGCTCTGCTTGGATTTCTTCATTGATCGTTTGCTCGCATGCTGAGCATTCGCTGCAGATAGGCGTGTTTTTACACTGCTCCCTCTCGCAGTCCCAGCACTGGCTGCACTCATCGCGGCATTCTCCGCCGCCTTCATGACAATCAAAGCATTCTTGACAGAATTTTTCCTCGTGACAATGTTCCTTGGTGCATTGATAACATCCTTCATCGCAGACCTCTCGACACTGGTTATACCTTTGATTATTTCTGCAATCCTCACATTTTTGGCTGTTTTCGTCCTGGTTGCAGATTCTGTCACAGCGCTGCTCATCTGCCTGCTCCCTTGATTTTTTCTCACAATCATTGCAGTTTTCACAGACTGGCTGAGACTTGCACTTCTCCTCTTCACATTTCCAGCAGGAGTCTTGGCAGAGTTTTTCACAACCTTGTTGGTTAGTATTCCAATCACAATCATGGCATTCCTGGCATTCTCCGCTGCATTCCCTATTATTGCATTCCCAGCAGCCCTCTTCACAGATATCCCTGCAGATCCAGCCGCACTCAGCTGCACAGTCCGGGTCAGCGCAGTCAGTGATGCCATCGTTGTCATCATCCTCGCCATTGTGGCATTCCTCAAGGCCGCCTGTCGCCTTGATGCATTCTCCGCCAAGGCAGCCTTCGTCGATCTCGCATGACACACGCTCGAGCTCGCGGCAGAATTTCGATCCTTCTTGGTCATACACTTCCAACAGCCGGTTCTCATACCGGATTTCAGTCATTGATTCAGTGTCAATGGATCCATATTCCTGAAGAAGGGAGGTGATAAAAGACATCCTCTTCTCGAAGTTCTTCTCGATGTCCCATTTGTCCCGGTAATATTTCTCGTTCAATTGGCCATTGATGCTGTCAATGGTGGAAAAATAATTTG
>JBDRLS010000139.1:0-20820 GCA_043812875.1 Nanobdellota archaeon | reverse complement strand
ATGCAAATAACAACACTGTCATTAATGTGAGTACCGGTCAAGTAACATGCGCAATCGATTTCATGGGTTCAGAAAATAATGTTATCGTCGACTCCAACCTGACTCCCGGATCGACATACACCCTCTGTGCAAATGAGTTTGGTTATGTATATGGCCAATATAAGACGAACAACACCCTCATCAACACCAACTTCTCTTCAACCTATTTTGCGGCAGGATATGAGAACTACAACTTCATCATCAAGTGGCCGATCAACATCTATGTCAACGAGACGAACAAGACCAAGGTCATAGGTGCGACAGTCACGACAGTAGACGCCGGCAATCGATTTACCCAAACAGGCACCTCGGGGAATGGCGGCTGGACAGGGATATTGAACCTGACGAAGGAGATCATGAACGGCTCTGGCAACTTTAGCCTCCTCCCTTCGAATATCACCGCATCCCTTGCCAGATACGTGACCGGAAGAGTCCAATATTCGTTCAGCGGCGGGAACCTCACCCATATAAGCCTGGTGCCCTATCCATTGGTGAATCTCAGCTATCCACTAGATGCGACAATAACCTCTGATAATCCTGTTAGGGTCATCTGCAACGCCACGGATGATGTCGAGTTGAAGAACATCACCCTCCTCAACAACGCGACAGATGACGGCCATTGGCAGGAGAACGGCACCATAGACCTTGATGGCTCATCTGAAACATTCTACTCCGCAACATTCCTCATAGAAGGCATCAGCTACGAGAAGATCGTCTGGAACTGCGAAGCATACAGCGATCGGCCCAAGGGAACCATTTCTCCTTACAACTTCACGCTTTTCATTGATCAAACAGGGCCTTCATTCAACGCCGAGACAAGGTTTCCCGCGTTCAACGGCTACGGCCAGAACATCACCCTCCAGGTTGAAGTTACCGACGCTAACGGGATAGACACGGTTTACGCAAGCCTTACCTCTCTTGACGGCCCGGAAAGGAATATCACCCTAGAATCCCAAGGCAATGATCTGTATGCAATCAACTACTCCAATTGGACCCCGACGACATTCACCTTCTGGTTCTGGGCTAATGACACCCTCGGCAATAATGCCTCTGTCGTCCCTCTCAATGATTGGTTTCACATCTATGCAAACATGACCGTTAACATCTCAGTGAATGGCTCAATCCCTGGACAGCCAGGCCATTATCTCCTCGGCAGATTCAAGCCAATCACCCTAACAGAGTATGGCAACAATATCTCAGGGATATGGAACAACGGAACAACGAACTCTAGCTTCTATCTCCTCACCAAGACCCAGTATTACAATCAAGGCACCTGGGAGGATGAAGATGTCCTAGTCGACGACATTGACATTAGGGCACTAGATGCATACAACCAATTCCTCGCCATCGACACCATCTGGAATGCGCACGATTACAACACATCAAACCTCACCTCAGGGACCGGCATGTATCGTGCATGGGTCGCACTGACAGATGACCGGAACAATATCCTTCTCAACCAGAGCTCAGGACAGATTATCGGTACGAAGAACTTCACCTATGATGCTAAGCCTCCAGGCAACTTCACCATTTATGCGCCACCAAATTTTGTCAACGATAGCAACCTGAGCTTTAACTTCTCAGTATTCGAAGACCTCGCTCCAACATTCCTCTGCAATATCACAATAGATGATGCGAATAATGTCTCAAATTTCAATGCCACTAATGCAACAGAGATGAACATTACAATCAATGGCTTCCAGGAGGGGAATCATTCCTTCAACATCACGTGCTGGGACGACGCAATGAACGTCAACATCTCAAACAACTATTGGTTTTACCTGGACCAAGGCGCGCCGGTCATCAATCTTGATTATCCAGATAACAATACCTGGTACAACACAAGTGATATCAATTTGAGCTATACTGTTACAGACCTCACTCTAGACACTTGCCTTCTCTATGGGGATTTCAACCAGAGTTGGATCATTAACCACACCAACAAGACCATCGTCTCAGGGGTTCAGGACATCCTCGCCTTCATCCTCAAGAACGGCACCTATCTCTGGAATGTGTGGTGCAATGACTCCGTGGGTAATTATGCATGGAATGCGACCAATTTCACCTTTCACATAGATACACAGAAGCCGGACATTGAACTTCATTATCCTCTTGGAAGTTTCATCAACGAAACTTGGATAAATTTCAATTGGACAGCAACCGACGTCGTTGATCAGTCTTTACAGTGTAACCTCACCATCAACGGAACTGTCAATGAGTCCAATATCGCGGCAGACAATGGCACTCCAACCAACTTCACAGTCTATGATTTCCTTGAGGGCACCCAATTTTGGAATGTTACCTGCTGGAATGATGCCAACTACACGAACACGAGCGTTACAGCAAACTTCACTGTCGATCTCCACTGGCCGTCATGGACGACAAACCAGACAAACACCACCTCAACAGAACCAATCATCAATAGCACCCTGCAGCTGAATGTAACGCTCAATGACACATCCGGCCTCGAATATTATGTCTTCTCCTGGAACCATTCAGGGGAATGGGTGAACTATACCCCTATCCATATGAGTCATAAGTGGGGTTTTGTCGTGCATTATAACGTCACCGTCAATCAGACAGGAAAACCTCTTGTCGGCTGGCGCATCCATTTCAATGACAGCGCCGGCCACCGTAACCAAACAGATATCTTCACTTTCCAGATGTTCAACACCGCTCCCTATCCGATCTTCCCCGGCCTGCCGCACAACAATACCCATTTCACAAATCGGACAATACAGTTCAATTGGACAACTAGTTTTGATCCAGATGGAGATTCTATTACCTATAATATCAGTGTTATAAAGAAAGGGGGAGACGGTTCTTGCGCCGTCGCTGATGATCGTGCTAACTTCACGACTACAACAAACATCACCCTCTCTGATTTCCAATGCCTCTATGATGAGAACTATTACTACAATTGGACAATCGCTGTCTATGATGGAACAAATTATAGTTCCTGGACTGAATGGAGGAACTTCTCCATCGACAGCTCGGTCTCCATCCTCCTCCTCAATGATACCATCCTCTTCGGCGAGGACCTAAGCCTAGGTGAGACGAAGAACACTACAGATGATGCCCTCAATCCATTCCTCATTGAGAATGATGGCAATGTCCGAGAAAATGTCAACATCACAGCGACATCCCTATGGGGTACCTCTCCAAGCCCGACAGAGGACTACCAATTCAAGGTGAATGACAGCGACGAGGGGAGGACATTCAACGGAAGCGCGACCAAGCTGACGTGGACCAATGTGCCCCTCATCACCGGAAACATCGTCGCTGTCGGCGGCTTCGATTATCACGATTTCAATGACACCGCTAGAGTAGACATCAAAGTCACTGTCCCTGTTGCGGAACTTTATGGAAATAAGACTTCAGCAGTAACTTTTGAGGCGAGGCGCGAATGAGGATCCTGACGCTTATCGGATTAGGTATGCTTGCTCTGCTCGCCCTTGCAGTCAGCTCCCTCACAGAAGAACCTCCAAGGCCAATCATGCCAGAAGACGGTTCTCATACTGCTGATTGGCTTCCTGAAATGAGATGGGATGGCGGCGGACTCACCATCTACCTCGACGAGACACCTGATTTTACATCCCCTCTCATCATGAAGACACAGGACCGCATCTTCATCCCCCCCGAGCCATTGAAGCTGACGACATATTACTGGAAGGCCCCTCCCTCTCCGATATGGACATTCACTGTCGATAGCCACGTCGCTGTTGAGTTCAGCAAAGAAGATGACCGACACATCCTCCGCAACGTCGGGAACACTGCTTTAGCGCTCACGAGAAAGCTTCGCTCTTCAATCACCGGCGCAGTCATTGCCGTGGACGCAGAAGCCCGATTTGAGGCAGACGAGGAAAGCAGCTATGAGGTGAGGCAGCATGAATAGCAAGCTTCTGCTCTACCTTGTCATGATCCTTGTACTCACCTCTGCAGTTGCAGCGCTCGGCGTCACCCCAGGAAGAAGGACGGTTGATTTTCAGCCGGACCATGCGGAAGTCATTTCGTTCACCGTCACCAACAACGAGCACAAAGATATGAAGCTCGTCATCTCGGCACGGGGAGAGCTTGCAACATACATCTCATTAAGCGATGTGCTCGTGGATTTCACCCAGGAAGACGAGTCAAAGACCTTCTCGTACAAGATAGCGCTTCCCGAGGCGCTTGACACGCCAGGGGTGCATGAAGGAGAGATCCTCATCATGGAAGTGCCCTCTGAGAAGGGTGATGACGGCACCTTTGTCGGTGCAACAGTTGCCGTGGTCACTGAACTGAGGGTAAGAGTGCCTTATAAAGGCAAATACGCAGAGCTCGGCCTAGAAGTCTCGGAATCGAAAGTAGGTGAGACAACAACCTTCATCGTCCCTGTGATGAATTTCGGCGAGGTCGACATCCAGGTGGCAAAGGCCTTCATCGATATCCTCGGACCGACAAATGAGAAGATCGCCACCATCGAGACAGACGAGAAAGCAGTCAAATCAAAAGAGACCAAGGAGCTCATCGCAAGATGGAACGCAGATGTCAATCCCGGGAAATATGTCGCCGTGGCGACCATGGACTACGATGGCACGCAAAAACGGATGGAGAAGATCTTCACGGTCGGAGATCTCTCGATCGAGTTGGCAAATGTAGAGGTGAAGGACTTCAAGCTTGGCGGCATCGCGAAGTTTGACATCCTCCTCGAGAACAAGTGGAACCAGCAGATAGATGATGTATATATCGAGATGTTCATACTCTCCGAGAAGGGAGATCCCATAACCTCATTCAAGTCTGCAACAGAATCCCTCCCCCCGCTTGGCTCAAAGGAGATCTCTCTCTTCTGGGACACAGAGAACGTCCCTCAAGGAACCTATAATACCAAGGTGGTCATCCATTACGGTGACAACATGCTGGAGAAGCAGTCTAAAATCATCGTGACCTTGGACAGCATCAACACCCGCTTCATCGAGGCCACAGGCCAGGTCATCGGCAGCGAGGAACAAGAAGGCGGGGTAAACATCCTGCTCGTCTTCGGTATCATTGTCCTCATCCTCATCAATGTCGGCTGGTTTTTGTACATGCGGAAAAATAAGGCCTCATAGTCTCAATAACGAACCGAAAACTATATATAGTAGAAATTGGATGGGATACTATACCCTAAAAAGAGTGATTTAGACCATGGAAGCAGATACCGAAAGTGGTGTTACCAAAAAGACCATCGCTGTCCTTCTTGTCATCACTATTTTTGTCTCGCTCATCGGCACATGGGTATTCCTGAATGCCATCGAAGCGAGGCTCAATGCGCAATTCACCCAAGGGGAACAAGTCTCAATGGGAACACAGAAGCAAGACGGAAATGTTCTCATCACCATCCATAACCCTGGCTTTGAAGCAGAAAATGAAAAAAAGGCCCCCAAGGTGTCGGGCAACGTCATATTGACCATAACTAATTGACAATAAATAATCCAGCGTAGAGGCGAACCACATGAAAAAAGCGGAAATCTCAAACTCAACTTTGGCAGTTCTTATGATTGTAGCAATAGTGGTCTCAGTCGGCGGACTCTACCTCTCCCTCTCCCGGATGAGCGCTATGCCCGGGGCTACTATCACTGGTTTTGCGTCCTCTGGTGGCGGTCAGGTCAACATCACTATCCTCAATTTTAACTCAATTACTCTAAACGACGCCCAGATTGATCTTGGGGAACTGCACTCCTGCCTCAGGCACGGGCTCCTATGTCCGCAGCAATGAGACGGCTGCTCCTGCTTGCATCCAGGCCGGTTCTGGCGTCTGGCCTGATAACATCAGCGTCCATAATGACGGCAATACTAATGTCAATGTCACTGTGCAATCAAGCATTGTCGCTGCTAATCTGATTGGAGGGACTGCTCCGACCTTTTCCTTTTTTACGAGGAATGGAACCATCTATGGTGGTTGTTCAAATGAGAGCAGCACGTGCGGAGACGGTGTTTGTGATTGCTCGAACCAGAATAACTGCTCTTATCAGATGAATTGGACGTCTTTTGCTGCTGTGAGCACTGAGTATAATGCTTGTAAGAACCTCACATTCGGGGGAACTGCTTCAACAAGGCCGCGTTTCTATCTGTTTGCGCAGGTATTTGTTCCCGCAGACGCAGTGGGGAAGGTCCAATCAAACGCTACCTTGACCTTTACTGCGTACACGCCGGTGGAAGATGATTAAACCCTTTTTTCATTGTTTTTTTCATTAACAATCAGAAAGAGTATATATGGACTTTCGTAGGAATGTCAGATGGGAAACATGAAGCGTGATATGTCTAACACCTCATTGGCTCTTCTTATGGTTGTGACTGTAGTCATTACCTTGGCTAGCCTGTTCATAAGCCTGGAGAAGCTCGATGACCTGCGTCAACCCCCTGAGATCTCTGGATTCGCGTCCTCTGGTGGTGGTCAGGTGAATATCACTATACTCAATTTTAATTCTATTACTTTGGACGACGCCCAGATTGATCTTGGGAACTGCACTCCTGCCTCAAGTATCGGCTCAAATATCTCCAGCAATGAGACGGTTGCCCCTGCTTGCATCCAGGCAGGTTCTGGCGTCTGGCCTGATAACATCAGCGTCCATAATGACGGCAATACTAATGTCAATGTCACTGTGCAATCAAGCATTGTCGCTGCTAATCTGATTGGAGGGACTGCTCCGGCATTTTGGTTTATGACAAAGAATGCAACCATCTATGGTGGTTGTTCGAATGAGAGCAGCACGTGCGGGGACGGTGTTTGTGATTGCTCGAACCAGAATAACTGCACTTATCAGGTGAATTGGACGTCTTTTGCTGCCGTGGGCACTGAGTATAATGCTTGTAAGAACCTCACCTATGGGGGAACTTCTGTTACCAGGCCGCGCTTCTACTTATTTGCAAAGGTCCATGTTCCTGCTGATGCATTGGGTAAGACCAATGCGAACGCAACATTGACATTCACCGCTTACACACCAACCTCCGCGGACTAGGTGGCATGATGAAATGGCTTTTTTTAATGATTTTGGCGGTATTCTTGCTCCCTCTTGCGGAAGCGATCGGCATCGGTCCAGCGCAGACCATCATTGATTTCGAGCCCAATTTGGAAACCGGCCATACTGTCATTGTTCTCAATAACGCAGGGAGGGACATGCCAGTCACGCTTTACGTGGATCCCTCTTCAGATCTCGCACCATATATAACCTTGCCGGAAGTAGTATCAGTGGTCATTGCCGAAGGAGGACGGGCAACCTTTACATTCACCCTTTCCCTGCCAGAAAGCCTTGACAGACCAGGATTCCACGATGCCAGAGTCGGTGTTGTCGAAGGGGAAGTGAACAGTGGCGGCGGCCTTGGCGCGAGGACTGCAGCGACCTCGCTCTTGCGCGTGAGAGTCCCTTTTCCGGGAAAATACCTTGATCCAAAACTTTCCATTCCCAGTGTTGAGAAAGACCAAATAACAACTGTCAACCTATTATTGACGAGCAGAGGCCTTGTGACCATTGAACAGATTGATGCGGATATTGCAATCTATTCACAGGAGGAGCTCATTGACTCCTTTTCCTTGGGCTCAGCGCAAAATATCGAGCCACGAGGATCCGTGACCATTGCCAAAGAATGGGATACTGCAGGAAAGAAGGTTGGACAATATCTCGGCGTCGCAACATTCCGTTATGATGGTGTTGAAGATGAAACAAAAGAAAAGTTCAATATCGGCACCAAATCTATTGAGATAGTCGATTTTACGAAGGAATTTGAGCAAGACACGATCAACAAATTTTTTGTGCACCTGCAAAGTAATTGGAACTATGATCTTCAGGATGTATATTCAACCATTATTATTACAAAGGGCAATAACGTTGTTGCAACACTTAAAAGTCCAACTATCTCACTGCGGCCTTGGGCATTTTACAAATTGGAGATCTTCTGGGATACGGTCGATCTTGCCTTAGGAGAATATGATGCAACAATCACGGTCTCTTTTGAGGATCAAGAGGTCTCCACCAAGGGAACAGTTACCATCATCCCGAAAAAGGAGGTTCTTGTCGGACCTGTCGAGGAAAAGCCTTCCATGCTAGCCGGCCTTGGTGGCAACTCTATAGTCCTTGTATTGGCTGTGCTCTTGGGTCTGGCGATCCTCATCAACATCATCATTATCATGAAGAAGCGCAAGAAGTGATCGTATGAAATTGTGGCAGCTATCAATCTTTTTATTGGCCATCGCGATAGCTATCTTTAGTCTCGGATTGTATTGGTACACGAACATCAGGATCGTTGAGCGGCAGTATGTGGGTATCGAGATGCACGTGGATGACCATATCGGCTTCAATCTTGATACAGATAAGATCCATATCGGTCGGGTGACCTCTCCAGGCTCTTCAAAGCGGGGCATCACCATTTCTCACGAGAAACCTTATCCTCTCTGGGCAACGATGAGCATTGCAGGCAATATCACCCCTTTTATCGCGATCGACCCTCCCCGTGTTCTCGTCCCTCCTGACAACAAGACGACAGTCACGTTCTACGCCGCTGTCCCGGAAGATGTTCCTTTTGGCAATTATTCAGGCACTGCCCAGATACTCTTTACGCGCTGGTACTAAGTGCGACATTTCTCAACCCTTCTTTCCAAATATTTATATAATCAGAGATGCCGAATGAGCATATGCGGATACGGGCATCGAATACCCTGCTGTTTTTGATAGCGGTAGTTTTCTTCCTCACCTCAATCATCAACCTGGTGATGCTGTGGAAAGCGCTGCCTGAGGTCTCGACAGGGATGGCATCGCAGAATGAGGGATTTGTGCTATTGTGCATCTCAAACAACATCACCATACTCGACCAATCCTTCACTGCCTATGAATACCAGCCGTTCTATAGTGCACTTATCATCGACAATCCTGATAACCGAGACCTGCATTGCTTTGATAATGCAAGCTTCTTTGACATCCATAAGAGCTGTGTTTTGGAGTTCACCCCTCAATTCGATGATGTCGGGACGCACGAGGTCATGTTCTGGTCAAATGAGATAAATGCCTTCTGTAATCCGCACAATACCAGCAGGGTCATCAATATAACCATTGTACGCATCTCAAAGGTGTCCAATCTCACCATTTGGGACGAGACTGACCCGGAAGGGGGCGGCCAAACAGTCTTCGCAAATGAAAATATCACTTTTTGGGCAAACTACACGGCAAATGCCTGGAATGCTTCCATCAATGGCTCAGGTTCTTCTTGCACCTTGATCCATAATGATACCGGAGCCCCAAGCATCCCTGTCAACATGACCTTCAATACAACACTTCTTCTTTACATATATACAACAGAGTTCTCAAGTCCAGGGGAGAAGCAGTGGAATGTCACTTGTCAGGCACCGATCCTCAATTTCTCCACCCTGATGGTCAGCGATAATCTTACAGTCACCAATCGTCCGCCAGTCCTTATCTCAGACATGCCGAACGAGACATGGTATATGGACACTACGCTCTCAGGAAGGGATCTCGATGATTACTTTGTTGATCCGGATTGGGATCCAATAACCTTCAACCATACACCCTTGACGAGCATCTTTATTGACATAGACAGCATTACTCATATCATCACCTATGTCCCTCTTCCCGGCTGGTTCGGAAGCAGGACCATGAGATTTCGGGCTTCAGATCCATCGGGAGCAACCACGGAGAGCAACCTCATCAACCTCACCGTCCTCTACAGAGAACCCCCTCCCCCTCAGCAGACTCCACAAGGAGCATCTGGCGGCGCGAGCGGAGGAACACCACCTTCAATCTGCTTCCCACAATGGGACTGTTCTGATTGGGAACAATGTCTTCCCGCTGGATTACAGCACCGGACATGCAAAGATTTCTTGGAATGCCACTCTAATTTCAATAAACCGAATGAGACTCAGGAATGTACCTATATTCCCACATGCTCAGACCTCATCAGGAACCAGAATGAGACCGGAGTTGATTGTGGCGGTCCCTGCCCTCCATGCCCGACCTGCGATGACGGCATCCAGAATGGCGGCGAGGAAGACATTGATTGCGGAGGCCTCTGTTATCCTTGTGGGACCTGTAACAACAGCATCAAGGATTGCCACGACGGCTCATGTGAAACTGATGTTGATTGCGGCGGCCCATGCGCCCCCTGTCCCTCCTGCAGCGACGGCATCCAAAATCAGGATGAAACAGATGTTGATTGCGGCGGACAGATCTGTAAGATCTGCCAGACCTGTGATGATGACATCCAAAATGGCAAAGAGCTCGGCGTTGATTGTGGCGGTGACTGCAGGCCCTGTCTCAGGCTTGAGATCCCTGGTGGCATAACTCGCAGCTTGATACCGTTCATCTTGATCATCATACTCCTTCTCTTATTGATGACTTATCTTACCTTCCGGTTCCATCGCAATGTGCATGCATTCAAGACATGGCTGTTTTCGAGGATGCTTCGCGTGCAGCGGCGGATGGGCATTGTCGAAAAGCCAGTGCCTGCGCTCATAAGGCTTCGTGTCATCAACATGGCTCATCTCAAACACCTGCGTAGTGCCCTCGTTACAGGAAAAGAACCGGGCATTGCGAAGAGTCTCGATGCCGCATTCATGTCCTTTGTGAAGCAGCTCGTGCATGTCAAAGACGCAGTCACCATTGAGGAACTGCGTACATTGATCAAGAAGTCCAAGCTGAATGCGATGAAACGCACCATGCTCCTCAGCTACATCACTCGCCTGGAGACGCTGAAATACAGCGGCTATAAGATATCAAAACCTGCATTGAATCTGCTCATTCATGATGCAGAAGAAGTCATTGATGCGTCAACACCTAAGGTGACTGCCTCCCAAGAGACCGCAGTCCTCAAAAGCCCGGCCGTCCAACAAGTTGAAAGGCTCCTCGCGAAAATGCAAAGCGAGCGCAAGGAAACAAGTTACAAGGCGGCAACCTCCCAATACCGCGAAGTCCAGAAAGCCTATGCAAAACTCTCATCTCATGAAAAGCACCAGGTGTATAGCAAGATTTCTGCAGAATATCAGGAACTGCTTAATGCGATGAAGAAATATAAACCCAAATAAGTATTCGTTCTGTTTATGTAATAAATTTAAAATTTTAAACATGTTTAATTATTACATCACAAGTAAATACTTATTATGTACTATTTTATATTACATAATGATAAAACTTTAGAAAGTTTTATAAGTAAATCTAGTACATGACAAGTATCTTGAAGAAACCAGTGGCGGAACAAATGGAGAATGATGTCTCTTTTGAGATCGTCCGCCTCGGTATTCTCGAGCTTCAGAAGAAGTATGGGGTGGGGCCTCAACACATCCTCGAAAAGGTGCTCCCTGAAGCCGTGGCCATCCCCCTCTCAGCATTCCAATCAAAGCTTGGTTCACTTGAGACAATTGTACTCTATCTCAAAGAGATCCATGGTATGCGCTGGAGGGACATGGCCATATTGCTCAATCGGGATGAGCGTACGATCTGGAGCACCCATGCTGCTGCAAGAAAGAAGCATCCCAAACCATTAATAGTCAAATCTTCTCAATATGCCGTCTCTCTCTCATTGTTCAAGGACCGCACATATTCGATCCTCGAGATTCTCGTGACAGAACTCAAGAGGCAAGGCCTTTCATTCAAGGATATCGCTCATCATCTTGGCAGGGCATATCCTACAGTATGGACTGCATGCAGGAGAGCAAAGGAGAAACGAGGTGGCCGACGTGGATAACCGTCTCATCCAGACAGGTTTCCTGCTCACTCTCCTGATCATGCTGTCCTCTCCTGTGCATGCAGCATGCGATATGGTGAACTATCCTTATTGGAATCACAGCTTCCCTGCAGAGCAAGAGTCGTTTGAAGGGGTCCTTTTCACCTATGATGTGAATGCCACCGATCCCTTGGATGATACCCTCACCTATGAACTCTGGAAGCCGGATGAATGGACCATGACCCTTGACAGCACTACAGGCATCACAAACTTCTCGCCCGTTGACGGCGATGTCGGATTGCATTCCATAGAATACCGTGTCAGAAATGACCAGCCTTGCTATAATCAATCTGGTGTTGTTTCCATGTGGGTCCGCGACCGGCCGAACATCACCTCTTATCAGCCATCTTCCTTCACTCCATCATTCCTCGAAAATGTCTCCACCCTCTTCAATGTCACTCTCCTCGACCAGGATGCAGGGGATAATATGACCTTTGCATGGTACCTTGACTCTGCCCTCAACACCACGCTCGCAGAGTACAACTACACCGCAGGGATGTGCGATGCTGGAGTCCACAACATATCTATTATTATCAATGACAGCTACGGCCTCACCACAGGCCTGAACTGGACAGTGACTATTGAAAATGACAATCGCCCCCCCGTCCTCAATGGCACCATCGCGAACCAGACAGTGGCGGAGAATGCAAACCTGACGAACGCCTTCAATGTAAGTGATTATTTCTATGACCCTGACCTGGACCAGTGCATAGGCGATGAGAACGATTACCTATTCAATCTTACGTTCACTGCTTCAGGAAATACAAGCGTCACTGTCATCATCGGCCCCGCACCCGTCTTCAATGTCTCATTCTATCCCCCGCTTCACTGGGCAGGGCTTGAGAACATAACCTTCATAGCAGACGACGGCTACAACACCACCTTGAGCAATCTCATGACCCTCAATGTGACCAATACACCAGATGCTCCTAATATCAGCCAGCCGCAAAATCTCACCATCCGCAAGAATACCTTTGTCTCATTCCTCATCAACCTGGCAGACTACGATGTGAACGCTCCAGGCGACCCTATGACATTCAGCGCAAATGTTTCATCGCCCGATGTCAATCTCACAAAAATGAATGACAGCCTCGCGAACCTCTCAGCCTTCAAGAACGATACCGGCAGCTATGTCGTCGCCATCACCGCAACAGATAGCTTCAGCCTTTCAGACACCAAGATCGTCCATATCAATTTCAGGGAGAATGCGAACCCGGTGATCGGCGAGACATCCTTGCTTGCAAACACCACTTCGCGCTATGTCCATCAGCTCAATGTAAGCGATGCAGACAACGACGCCCTTATCATGAATTGGACGCTCACCTGGGGGAATCTCTCGAATTTCTATATGGGCGCAGACGGCCTCATCAACTTCAGCGCATTGGAGAATGAGACTGGAGACAAACACATCAATTTCACGGCATTTGACGGCACGAACACCACATCAAAAAACATCACCTTGACTGTGGTGAGCATCAACTTCCCTCCTGGCTTGAATATCACCCATCTCATTGCCTACGCGAATCAGACCTTCACCTATCAGCTGAACATCACTGATCCTGAAAATGACTCTGTGAATGTGACGGCCAATTTCATCAACGGCTCTCCCTCAAATTTCTTCATGAACCTCTCCGGGTTCATCAACTTCACCCCGCTCAATAATGACTCGGCAGTCTACGTCATCAACTTCACTGCAAATGACAGCGTCAACCCGACTGTGCACCGCGTCGTGAATTTCACGATCTACTGGATAAACAACCCTCCAAATATTTCTGTATGGAACCACAGCGTCACCATGCTCAACGGGACTGAAGATTCAGTCTTGGGATTCAACATCTCAGCCTATGACCCTGATCTCATCTATTTTGATAACCTGTCCGTCTCTTTTCTCGTCGACGGCGTCAACCAGACACTCGGTTTAGGCGGACAATCTTTCGCAGGGAACACCACCACAGTGGCATGGGCCTGGTCCATCGATTACTGCTCTGCCGGCATCAGGAACGTGACAGCCATTGTTTCAGACAGCAGGAACACCACCGGCCAATATTCATGGAATGTCTCCATCGCCAATATCAATCGGGCCCCGTTCTACGGCTTACGGAACTACAACGACACCTATTTCGTGAACGGGACATTCAACCGCACTGCAGTGAATGACACCAGCCGCTCGCTGAGATTGACCAACACATCCAACCTCTCCTTCCAGACTGATGGTCATTACACCACTCCCATCATCGATCTCGGGGACAATGAGGTGAACATCACCAACTTCACCCGTGCCTATACTGTACCTAACGGCACAGCGGTTTATTTCAAGACCCGTTCCTCGCAAAACGGGATCACCTGGGGCAATTGGAGTGAACCGTATAACACATCATATATCTCCTTCCTCTCCCAGCCCGAGCGTTTTATCCAAGTATGGATCAATATGACCACCAATGACACCAATCTCACTCCATCTGTCTATAATTTCTCGTTGAATGTCCATATCAGCAACAAGACCATCCCTCAGAACACTATTCTCGATCCATGGATAGACCTCGATCATTATCTCTTCGACTTAGACTTCCTCCAGTGCACAGGGAACAACAAGGACAACCTCACATACACCTATACTGATCTCACTTCGTTAGTGATTATCGTCGACAACAACACTCATCAGGCGCGTCTTGAGCCAGGTGTGACGTTCTGGGGGGAGGACTCCTTCACCATCACCGTGAGCGACGGCATCAACCAGTCGACCACTGATTGGATCACTGTCTTCGTAACCCAGAGCACGGGCACGGGAGGCGGCAGTACCGGAGGCGGCGGCAGCGGAGGCGGCGGCGGAGGGGTCCGATATGTCTATAAGGATGTGATAAGGGTCCAGCCGGTCCCCAAGAATGTCACCATCGAGAAGAACATCACCATACCCAAGGTGCTTGATATCATCAGCCTTTCTTCTATCGTGCTCTACGAGAATGACACTGTTGAAGTCCCCATCCTCCTTCATAATCATTTCAATGAATCCCTTTTCAACATCTCTCTTTTCGGCTTTGTCAACACATCCAATATCACGCTCTCCTTCCTTGAGGATCGGTTTGATGAATTGCCATCCGGCACCGAGGTAAGGACCATGATGACCCTCTCGTCATATGCAGCGCTCGGAAACTATGAGCTTGATATCTTTGCCAGAGTCGATAGACCTAATGTCACTGATACTGCGACGCTTTTCATCAACGCTATCGAGCTCGGCGAGAAGAATACCTCTCAACTGAATACCCGCATCGCATTCACCAGGGATCTCCTTGAAGTGAACCCGGAATGCCTCGAGCTGAATGAGATGCTTGGCGAGACGCTCATCTTCATCAGTGAGCAAAGATATGCAGATGCTTCTGAGACATTGAATGCGGTCATCGACACCTGCCGCTATCTCATCTCACAGCGGAACAAGGAATTCCCCCGGTCATCCCCCGGCTCATTTTTCAAGAGCGTCAGCGGCTCCTTCCTCAATAACCTCACCCTTTACCTGATCCTCATCATATTCCTCGCCACCATTGCAGCGATGTTCCTGGTCAGTAGGCGGCACATGTCCCCCCCTGGGAAGAAGACCCGGGATAAACACGTCAAGAAAGAAGATGAAGAGGGCTTTGAGCCGTTCCATTAGTTCTTTATGATCTGCCCATAATACTCGAGAAGCCGGGCATGCAGCTCTTTCTTTTCTTGGGCACTGAGCTGCTGAAATGCCTGTCCGAGCATCTCATAGGCAGAACGTGCGTCCTTGATCCGGTCTTCTTCGATAGCACGCTGCCCTGCCTGAAGGATGTTGTTGAACTCGATGACCGGCAGGCTGATCTTCTGTGCTCGGGGAAATCGGACCACCCTCTTCGTTGGAGGCGGCTCCGGAAGCTGGGAGATATCGATGCTGAAATCCTCTGGCGCAACAACATGGACACCACCGTATCTCACCCCTATTTCCTTTTCAAGGCCTGGAAAAGGAGGGATCACCACCTGATGCTTCTGTGGTTGGAAGAGCTTTTTCGGCTCCTTGATGTCAAGTTCTTTGTTTTCTATATTGAGTTGATACACAACAGTCTCAAAGGTATGGATGAGGTCGAATATCTCGCTTTTCGTTGATCCGCTGTGGGTATATTGGATATGGCTCAATGTATTGACGAATTCCTCGACTTTTCTGGCCGTACCTCGCTTATAGCCTGATTCCATCAGCTGGGCAGGGATCTCCTCGAGGGTAAAACTCCCTTTCATCTTCAGGAGCTTTGAAAAGAAGAAATGGATGATCTTTGCGAGGTCCTCGACATGAGGGTCCTTCTTGTCGAAGTGGACCTCATTCTTATAGAGGAAGATCATACGGAGTATCTCTTCCCAGATCGTCCTTTTCGCCGTAACCTTCTTTTTTGTGCTGAAGAACGGAATCTTCATAATTCTTTCTTTCCTTGGAGCATATTTAAATCTATCGCCAAAAAATATATAAATTCACCAACATCTGGAATGACATGGCTGAAGAGGCAGTACAACGCAATATAAAAGAGGCCCAGAAGACACTCGCCCAGGTGAAGGCAGAGATCGCCAAAGCCGTCGTCGGCCAGGAGGATGTCATTGATGCCATCATCACCGCATTGATCTCTCGAGGCAACGTGCTTCTTGAAGGGGTCCCTGGCATCGCGAAGACGCTGATAGTGCGTAGCTTCGCCAAGGTCATGGGCTGCAGCTTCAAGCGTATCCAATTCACTCCAGATCTCCTGCCGACAGATATCACCGGCATCAGGACCTATGACTCCAAGAAAGGTTTCTATATCATCAAAGGCCCGATCTTCGCCAACTTCATCCTCGCAGACGAGATCAATAGGGCCCCTCCGAAAGTACAATCGACCTTATTGGAGGTCATGCAGGAGCGTCAGGTTACCTTAGGGAAGGAAACGTTCCCCCTAGACCCCCCGTTTTTTGTCCTTGCGACCCAAAATCCTATTGAATCATTGGGGACCTATCCTCTTCCCGAAGCCCAGGTCGATCGCTTCATCTTCAAGATCCTCATCGGCTATCCTGATGTGAAATCCGAGCAAAAAATCTTGACGAACAACATCTCTATCGAAGAATTCGGCAGCTTCAATCTCAAGAGCATCATGAATCCTGCCAAGATCCTCGAGCTGCAAACGCAAGTGAAAAGCATCTACGTCGATCCGAAAATCGAGAAATATATCGTGGACATCGTCACCGCAACGAGGGATACAGGGAAATATGCACTGAAACTCGGAAAATACCTCGAATGGGGCGCCTCGCCAAGGGCATCTATCTCCTTGTATATCGCTGCAAAGGCCATGGCCCTCCAGGAGGGCAAGCATTATGCGACACCCCATAATGTCAAGCAAGTCGCACCCCACGTGCTCCGTCATCGACTCATCCTCAACTATGAGGGCCAATCAGAGCGCATCACCGCTGACATGATCATCCAGGAGATCCTCAGCAAGGTTCCCATTCCATGAAAGAAATCAGAGTTAATTTTGCGCCGATGCTCAAACGCCTGGAGGTGTATGCCAAGAAGCAGCTCATCTCTTCTGGTTTCACCGGGCAATATGCGACCACATTCAAGGGAAGAGGCCTCGAATTCGAGGGCTACAGGCGTTTCTCTCCTATGGAAGATGCCAGGCTCATCGATTGGCTGGCCTCAGTTCGGGCGAACCAACTGGTTATCCGGGAGTTTGTCCAAGAGAGACAGCTCCAGATCCTGTTTGTCTTTGACGTCTCCTCCTCGATGCTTTTTGCATCGACGGAAAAACTCAAGTGCGAGTATGCTGCAGAATTCATCGGCGCCATGGCCTTTGCCATCATCAACGGAGGGGATGCCGCCGGCTTGCTCATGTTTACCGATAAAGTGGTGCATCAGCTTCCTCCATCGATGGGGCCGCGCCAGTTTTATTTGATAGCACGCTCCTTGCAGAATCCCAAGCTCTACGAGGGGAAACGAGATTTTGTCGCCATGCTGAAATGGATCAACAACTTTGTCAAGCGGAACACCACCGTGGTCATTGTCTCGGATTTCCTCGGTACACACGGAGAATGGCTCAAAGAGCTGAGGATCGCGGGGCAGAAGTTCGACCTTATCGGCGTCATGATCCATGATCCTCATGATATCACCCTTCCCGATGTCGGCCAGGTGGTCATATCAGACCCTTACTCCATGAAGGAGATGCTCATCGACACAGGAAAGATAAAGAAGGAGTTCGAGAGGAATGCGAAATCACAGATGGACGAGGTCCAAGACGGCTTCAAGAAGTCGAATGCTGACCTTGTTTCCCTGACGACAGACAAGGAGTTCGTTGATCCTATCAAAAGCTTTTTTGAGAGGAGAAAATCCCGATGGAGATGACCTTTGTACGCCCCATTTACCTCGTCTTGCTATTGAGCGTTCCCTTCCTTGTCATCACCCATTTCTTCACCTACATCCATGTCAGGAAGCGGGCCATGCGCTTTGCGAACTTCGATGCGATACGAAGGGTTACCGGCGGCGACCGGAAGATCAGCGCGAACACTGTGTTCGTTTCAAGGAATGTTTTCGTGCTGATAATGCGTGTCAGCATCCTCATCCTCCTTATTTTCTCAGCGGCTGGGCCGATCCTATGGTTTACCGGCCAGAGCACAGAATCAAGCTTCATGATCGCAATAGACACGTCCAGCAGCATGCTTGCAGATGATCTCATACCAAACCGATTGGCAGCGGCAAAAGAGGCGGCATCATCCTTTATAGACCAGCTTCGTGGTCACACGCATGTAGGCCTCATGTCATTTTCCGGTGCGACATTCATCCATCAAGCGCTGACCGAGGACAAGGCAAAGGTCCGGACCGCTCTCCTCAGCATCGAGCCCTCTCGTGTAGGGGGCACAGACCTCGGAGGGGCGATCGTGACTGCGATAAATGAGATGTCAGGTGTTGAGACATCAAAATCCGTTGTCGTCATGACCGATGGAAGAGGGAATGTCGGCACTGACATAGAGGAGGCTGTGGATTATGCGAAAGAGCAGCAGGCAACCCTGTTCACCATCGGTGTCGGCACTCCAGAAGGAGGATCATTCCTGAGGACACTTGCTGTCTCCAAGCTCGATGAGGAATCCCTGAAGGCTGCAGCCGAAGCGACTGGAGGAAAGTATCATTCTGCAACGAACCAAGAGGAGCTCGATATCGCATTCACTGAGATTGCAGCGGCGAGAGAGGACCGCATCCCCCTTCATCTTTCCATGGGCCTCATGCTTATTGCATTGGTTATCATTTTCATCGAGTGGGGTCTCATCAATACAAAATATCGCACCGTCCCCTAAACAACAACCTTTATAAAGCCGCCTTCATTCCGTTTTTCTCATGGCAGCCTTTAAGCCTCGCGCCCCCATCGACCCCGCGGAAGAGATCAGAAGAGTGAAGATTCCCCGCGGTAACCAAACTTTTGGCGTTCTTGAACAGCGCGTCGGAGGCAGTAGGGCAAAGGTACGCTGCCTGGATGGCAAGAACCGTATCTGCCGCATCCCTGGCAGGCTCAAGCGCCGTTTATGGGTCAGAGAGGGAGACATCATCCTTGTGGAGCCTTGGGAGCTCTCTGGTGACGAGCGCGGAGATATCATCTTCAAATATCGGAAGACGCAAGTTGCCTATTTGAAGGGCAAGGGATTGCTCAAGCAGCTTGATGAGTTCGAAGAATTCTGATACCACTTCGGAAGAGAAAAGTATATAAACACTGTTCTTCCCTTGGACATCATGAAGCAGCTGCTCAAGGTTCTCGTCGCATTTGTCGTTCTGTTCCTTGTGCTTGCGAGTTTTTTTACCCTTTTCTCGGTCACTGATCGAAAGATGCACGCCATTGTCTCAATCCTATCCTATATCTTCCTCGCCGGGGCAATTGTCTTCCTGATAGGTGAACTCCGAAGAAGCAGATGGTCAATAAGTTATACACGGCTTCTTCTCGCCCTCTCCTTATTCTACTTTATCTATCTCTATCTAACCTTTGACAGTCCCTTCCTCTTGGCTGTGATCATCGTCAATGTTGTCGGATTCCTTATGTCATTGCGTGTCTCTTCCATCCGGAAACAGACTCCTAAAGTCGAGGTCATCACCCGCCCGCTGCCCGCTTCAACGCCAAGGACAGCAAAGAAAGCAGCAGGGCAAAAGAAATCGCGTAAGGTCACTTCTTAAAGGAGGCGAAAGCGATGATGACCGCCCCTATGACCAGACTGCTATCAGCAGCATTGAAGACAGGCCATACCTGTAAGTCTATGAAGTCCACGACTGAGCCGAGGAGCAGGCGGTCCATCAGATTGCCTAATATCCCCCCTGTGATCAATCCGAGGGGAAGCATGAGCTGGAGGGGGGATGTCCGAGAATAAAACGCGATCCCCCCCAAGACGAGGACGCTGATGCCGATGAGGAGGATGTTTTGGTTCTGGAGGATGCTGAAGGCCGCTCCAGTGTTCGTTGTATACGTCAATGATAACAATGGCTTGATGAGCCAGATCTTGTCATGGAGGCTCATCGTGCTCCTGATGGCCATCTTGCTTATCTGATCAAGGATGAACACCCCCATAAAAGTGGAACAAAACAGAATATATTTCTTGTTCATACCACCCTGCCAGAACTCCCTGTATAAAAACCTTACCACCGGCGCTTCATATCGTTTTCAAACATGCGCTCTAAATTGGAAAGTCTCGCATTGACGCTCTCCAGAGAAGCGCGTAATCCGTCAAGTTTTGAGGAGATGAGCTCAATCTCTTTCGAAACAATATAATCCGGACCAGATGATTGGGGGCCTGCACCAAAGCCATGCTGTGGAGATGATGGGGGTCCCTGAGGGGAGAATCCTGAATCCATGCTGGGCTGAGCTGACCAGGAAGAGTTCTGCCTAGGCGACATGCCTTGATCATGTGGCATCCCAAAATTGTTGGAGGATCCCATGGGATCTGAATCCAGTCCCATCCCAGGCTCCTTTCCCAGGTCAAAATCACTGAATTCATCCTCTTTTTTCCAGAAGGCCAACTTGCCGAATATGCTCATGTAGC
>JBDRLS010000138.1:0-13106 GCA_043812875.1 Nanobdellota archaeon | reverse complement strand
CACCGTAGGGAAATAGTTTCGGGATAACACACTCCCTCTTTATAATCCAAAGATTTATATACGAGCATAGGCTTCAGTTAGTATTATATAATAGTAACCAGGGGTGAATAATATGAAATATATCCTTTTGACATTGGTCATGGTCTTGCTTCTCGCTACTGTCGTTGCCGCTGAGCGGAATTTCAAAGATGATTTCAAGATCGAGCGAGCACAGATCATCAATGAATATCCTGGCGAGGACCCTGAATTGCACATGGTCGTAGCTTTAGATAATGACTGGAAATACACCCGATCAAGGATCACTGTCATGTCTTATGACTTTGACATGCTTCGCCGCTTTGGGAGGAGTGACCTTTCTCGGCATGATGAGATGCGGCAGGAATTCGCCATGGAGCTCCCTGATGATTATGAGAATGATGAGATGGTCGTGCGCATTGTGGCCTCTGACGGGAATGGGAATCGCCGTGTCAAGCACCGGTTCTTCTATCCTGAGGATTTACGATAGATTTTTTAACTCCTTTTTTATTTTCTCTTTCTATGTTTGTCAAACAGCAAGAAGGCAAGGTAACATTCTATGCTCCCAAAGGGAAGATCTCTGCCCTTCTTCCGGTCTTCTATAATCCCCTGATGAGGCTCAATCGCGATTTCTCCGTCCTGGCAGTCCGTGCCTGGGGAAAGAAGGTGCAGTATGCAGATATCCTCGCCAGCACAGGCATCAGAGGGATGCGGCTCCTCAAGGAGACGACTGCCGTGAAGCGATTGGTGATGAATGATCGCAATCCCAAATTTCTCCCCCTGGTGCGTAAGAATCTCGCGCTCAATGGTCTCAGAGGGAAAGCTGAGCTCGCATCAAAAGATGCAAATGTCTTGTTATATGCAAGCACGGGATTCGATGTCATCGACATCGATCCGTTCGGGAGCCCTAATGCCTTTTTGGATGCGGCGCTCTCTCGGATGGCACGGAAGGGATTGCTGTTCGTCACAGCGACGGACACCGCCAATCTCGCCGGCGTCTATCCTCAAACCGGGCTGCGGAAATATTGGGCAACGCCATTGCACAATCACCTCATGCATGAAGTTGGATTGAGGATATTGATACGCCGTGTGCAGCTCATCGCAGCTGACAAGGATCGCGCTGCCATGCCTCTTTTTTCCTATTTCCGTGATCATTATTATCGGATCTGCTTCTCCATTGAAAAAGGGAAGACAAAGGCAGAGAAGATGTTCAAAGAGATCTCGCCATTATCGTATTCTGTCGAGAAAGGGTTAACTGCGGATGAGAAGGGAGAGTTTGGGCCTGCTTGGGTGGGACAGCTCCATGATGCGGGTTTCTTGGCGAAGATGGCAAAATATGCAAAGGAGATGCCAGAAGATACCCAGAAGTTTCTCGCTTTATTGCAGGGAGAGGCAAAAGTAGGAGGATTAGGTTTCATTGATCTGCATGAGGAATCACGGCAAGGGAGGAAAGCGCCGATGAAAGTGAAAGATGCATTGGCGTATTATAAGAAGAAAGGATATCCTGTCAGTCAAAGCCATCTCTGTCAGTGGGGGATCAGCCTAAGGCGCGTCTCACGTCAGTAGCTTCGCAGGAATTGACTCCGTCTAAGGCGTTTATGGATGCCTCAAGATCATCTGTCGAGCCTTTTGCTTCGTCCATCACAAAGGTCAAGTTTAGTGCTTTGAGGCCGAAGGCGATGGGCTCTTCTTCTGTCTTGCCGACTTCCCCCCCGAAATCAGCGATAAGTTTTGTTGCAGCTTCAGCAACTGTATCAAGAGCTGTCTCTGGAGATTCGGGCATGATTTTTAGGGTGATGATCACTTGTGCCATGCGGTTCACCTAATTCGGACCATCGAAACCGCACTCCGGGCATTTGTAGCGGACAGCAGTCTCTCGTTCATGTTTTGTCCGGACAATCTCCTGCTTCCCACAGTTGGGACAGAGGAATTTAACGGATCCTTGATCATTTGTTTGTTTCATACAAGCGGGGGCTCTGAAGGGGTTTATAAAGGTTCTCCTTCTTGGCGAGTGAATTAGGCAATTTTAATAAGCGATTTCCCATTCCTCGCGATGGTGGAATGCTATGGCAAAAAAATTTGATGGCAATGGGAAATGGAGATACGGGCAGCACAAGCAACATGGATGAATGCAACATACCTTGAAAATGCGCCATCTAAGCCACATACCATTCTCGAGGTGTGACAAAAGTTATTAAATGGCAGACCAATATGAAGAGTGGGATGGGGAATAACACATTAGAGGGTCCTGCACTACCGGATTTGCCTGAGATACCTCAGCCTCCAAAACGATCGTTCTTAGGGCTCTTCAAAAAGAGTCAGCAACCTTCCATTCCCGAACCCCCTGGTATCGAACCGAATGCCTTTGATGAGATCAGTGAGAAGATCGAGCAAGTGAAGATCGATTTCGACAAGGAAGCGGTTCCTAGAAAGACACAAGAAGAGATCAAGAAGGCGCATGATCATATCAAGCAAAAGCAGAAGGAGTTTGAAGATACTAAAAGGGTCCATCGAGAGAAAGAGATGGCCCTGTCCAAGAAGGAATGCATCCTCGCAAAGAAAGATGAGGAATTGGCCTCAAAGGAAAAAAAGTTGGATGAGCTGAAAAAGGAGCTTAATCGCCAGGAGGATGCCCTTAAAGCTGAGGAGGCAACGCTCAAGAGATCCTCTGAAGAGCATATTAAACGTGTCGATAAGGCAAAAAGGGACATCTCTAGCAGGGATAAGGCAGTCATGACAAAAGAGATCCAGGGCGGCAAGACGGTTGTTGATCCAGAGGTCAAAGCAGTGTTGAAGATGCTGGACAAGCTTCTCGAAAAGCTTCCTGATGATGTCATCAAAACATTCTCCCAATCCAAGGATTTCACCCTATACAGCAATGTCATGAAAAGACAGGGGTTACCATAATGGGTCTGCTGAGCAAAGCCGAAAAAGTGAAGGAAACAAAGGAGAAGAAAGGATTCATGGGGCTTTTCGGCGCGCCATCCAAGAAAGAGATGCCCCCTGTGGCTGATTTTCCACCCAGCGAGGAAGCCCGCAATGATTTCCCTGCCTCTTCTATAGAAATGCCTCCGGTGCTCTCATTTCCGAAATTGCCTAAAGCCCCTCCAAAACCAGCACCTAAATCAAATAAAAAGATCATGGAGAAGAAGGAACAGCTAATTAAACTCAAGGCAGCACAGATCGCTCAGAGAAAAAAGATACAAGCTGAGAAAAAGGCTGAACTGAAGAAATTGAAGCTTGCGAAAATTGCCGAGAGAAAACGCATCCAAGCTGCTAAGAAACAGGAACTTGATAAGAAGAAACGAGAACTCAAGATGTTCCAGCAGACGAAAACTGCAGAAAAAAAGAGATTAGTTGAAGAGAAAAAGGAAGAACTAAGAAAACTTCAGCTAAGAAAGATCAATCAGAAGAAAGTCCTCCGCTTGAGCAAAACAGAACAGATCCAAAGACTGAAGAAAGCCCGGGCGGAACAAGAGGCAAGGTTAAAAACACTCCATGCCGAGGAACGAAAGCTTCAGCAACACCTCAGAGAGCTTGATCAGGATAATGACATCAAGAATAAGAAACATAAGGCACTTACATTAGAATGGCAGAAAGAAGCAGTGCTTCATGAGAAACTCCTCTCTTCAAAATCAGCAAAAATACCCGAACTCGACAATAAGATCGTTGCAAGCCAAAAACGTCTCGATATGCTCGAGGGGGATATTGAGGCATGGCAAAAAAAGGCTGCGGAAGCCCAACGGATGGCCTTAGCGAAAAGGCTTAGATTCAATGACTCCCGTATCCTGAAGCAAGAAGACCTTCTTGATAATCTGCGCAGATCAGTAGATGTTTGGAAAGAAAAAATGCAGGTGGCCAAGGCTGAAGCGCTCAAGAAAAGACATGATGATGCAGATGCCTTATTGCTCAAAAAAGAACAGCGCATCGATGCATTACAGAGAGATATTGAACAGTGGGGAACAAAGGCGGCGCAAGCTCGGAGTGAAGCGCTCAAGAAAGCCATTGTCTCTAATGACTCCAAAGTATTGCAGCAAGAAAAACGCATCGACATGCTTCAAGGGGACATCAAAGAATGGCAGCAGAAAGCAAAGGAGATGAAGGATGCTGCCATCCTGAAAAAAGAACAGCGCCTCGATAAGCTTGAGTCTGATATTGAGCGATGGGAGAAAAAAGCTGAGGCTGCGAAGAAAGCAGCATTGAAGAAAAAGATCACGGTTAAGGACGCTGAGATCCTCAGCAAGGAAAAAGCCATCGATCATCTCGAAGCGGACATTGAAAAGTGGAAGAAGAAAGAGAAGGATGCCAAGGATTCATTTGAGAAGACAGTCCAAGAGCTCGCAAAGAAGCGCGAGAATCAAGTTGAACAGAAACTTGCGCCGAAACGGGAGCGCATCGACCAGCTGCAAGGCGATCTCGAGACATGGAAAAAACTCCTTGACAAGTTCAAGAAGGAAGCTGACATGCAAAAAGAACTCGCCAAGAAGAAATATGGGCGGGTTGTCGATGACAAGATCCTCGCCCGGGAGAAAGAGCTCGACAGGCTTGTCGGAGATGTGAAAAGCTGGGAAGACAGATTAAGGGATATCAAGGCTGAGACCCAAAAAGGAAAGACAACGCTTGAAGAGACACGCGCCATGATCATTGAAAAGGAAAAAGGCATGCTCGCACAGCTGCGTGAACTCAAGAAGGAAGAGACACGCCTCAACAATATCAAGAAAGATATCGACCAAAAACAGAATCGCCTGACCAAAGAGCAATCTGAATTCAGGAAAAAGGTCGAGCGGAAGCAGACACTCAACCAGTGGGAAGCCAATCTCAAGCGCAAGGAAGCGACGATACTGAGACGAGAGCAACGATTACGGGATGAAGAGAAGGAGCTTGAGGATGGAGAGTTCCAGCAATATATGAAAGAGATCCTCAAGGAGCTCGACCAGACAAAACCCAGCATGGGTCCTGAAGTGCCGATGGAACTCCTCAATTATATAAGGGAAGTAAGAAGCATGGGTTATGACAATAGCCGAATCAGGGATATCCTCACTGAAAATGGCTGGAGCGCTGAACTCATCGAGCAATCCCTTGGACAGAGCCATGCGGTGCAGAGCAGCGCAGGGGCGGATGAACTTGCCCATCTCATCAGAGAAGTGAGGACGCTATTCCATGAGAGAAAGCTCAGTGAAGCTACGCAAAAGCTTAAACGAGCGCAAGAGAGGATGAAGGACACGTCACTTTCTAAAGAAGAGAAAGAACATTTCAACTATGAGCTGATGGAACTCAAGGCAAACCTTGAGCTTGCATCCATCGGATCATGATCATGCTAAGGATATCATGTTCCCCTGATGCTTGAATTTTATGGGCAGAAATGTTTCTAGGATGTGAATGTTGGATAGGGCATGGCTCGTCATCGGAGCGTTGATGCTTCCGCCCGCTAGGGCGAGGAGCGGCATCAGATTGTCAACAAGATGTTTGTCTGCAGTGCTTCCACCATGCAGGGGGGTGATAAGGTCTTTCGCTGCACGGTCGCCGACAGACTCTGCACTCACTTTTTGTTCACCCAGAGCATCTGAGCCGAGGATGATTGGCTTCTGATAGGGAAGCTCATCCTTGTCTGCAGAGCAGTTTGCCCAAAGGGTGATCCCTGAGCCGGGAGATTCTGTTTCTGTGTATTCCACTGCAATATCGAGAGGGATGTGTTGTTTCAACAGAGCGGTCTTTGCTGCTCTGGCAGTGCGATCCGCGACATTGCCCTTCTGAAGGGAAAGAGAGGCATGGCTCACCCCTTTTATGGAAATAACCTTGTAGGGGATGGTCTCGAAGGAGATGTCTTCTTCCCTGAGCGCCTGTAAAAAGGCTGGAAGCGATGCATATTGACTGAGAGGATATTTTGGCTTGATCCTCATGTCGATCCTGCCTGCTCCTTTTGGAAAGTAGCCGCGTCGTACGAGCTGGAAGTCGATATCCGCGAAGCGACGGCAGTGCGGGAGGAAGACATTGCTGAAGAAGTCAGCAGGCATGGCCCATTTCGTGTCTGTGCCCCCGGTAATCCTGAACCGCGTTGTCTCGTCAGCGAATAATGCCGGGAGGAGCACGGATTGCATGAGCAAAGTGATTGAACCGGCAGTGCCGATGTCGATGGAGATGGTCTTGCCGTGGACCCTTCCAGGTTTGAAGGTGAATGCAGGCGAGCCGAGGGATGCATCGATGGTTTTTGCGTCACAGAGCTTTTCAAGAGCAGTGATGCCGGCGAGATGCTGCGCCTTGAGCCCTGGCTGCGGTCTGCCTGCCCTGATGCTTTCGGCGATGAATGCCTTCCCGGTCAATGCTGAGCAGGCCAAAGCCGTGCGGATCATCTGGCCGCCTCCCTCGCCTTTGCTGCCATCGATTCGGATCATGGATGAAGGAAGAGGAGAGGGGGTTTAAAAATATGCCCCAAAAAAGCCTCGGCAGACAATCCCCTCCGCGGATTTTCCCCGAAAAATAGAAAAAGGACAACGGCATTGCATGGTGCATGGAATCATTTCTTGTCGATGGAGGGTGGCTGCTTGTGCTTTCTCCAGGGGAGGAGATCATGGGGTCCCTTAAGTATCTCTGCAGGGAAAAAGCCATAAGCAATGGGAGAATCTCAGGCATAGGAAGCTTAGGTTCAGCGACCATTGGATTTTTTGATCTGACAAAGAAGGCGTATGTCCCCCGCAAGCTTGACGAGCCGTTGGAGCTTATCAACCTCATGGGAAATGTCATGCTCGTCGACGGCGACCCGTTCATCCATGCACATGCCAGCCTCGGCAGGGCTGATTATCGCGTCATCGGCGGACACCTCGTGGAGGGAGTGGTGAATGTGACCGGAGAGATATGGATCAGGGAAAGCAAATCCATCATCGAGCGCAAACTCGATGAACGTACAGGATTGAAGCTCATAGGTGAGTGACACGGAACTCCTGATTCTCGGCCTTGACCCTGGGACGACGGTGGGATGCTGCCTTCTTGACCTTGAAGGGAAGGCCAAGGCCCGGTGGTCGAGGAAGGAATATCCGCTTCATGAGATCATCAAGGATGTTTCTGCTCAGGGAAGAGTCATTGCTGTGGGCACGGATAAGAAAAAGATGCCGAAGCTTGTCCGGATTGCAGCAACAAAGCTCGGCTGCCGGGCGATCTCGCCGAAGGAGGATCTCCTTCTCGCTGACAAGAAGCATGTCGGTAGTGGAAAGAATGCGCATGAGATCGATGCCCATGCCGCGGCCCTGGTCGCATTCTCTGAATTGAGGGGGCTGATCAAGAAAGCAGAACTCGCTAGCCGACATGTTGAACATGTGTCCAGGGAGAGCTTGCTGCGTTTCATCCTCCATGAGCCCCAGGTCAATATCAAACGAGCGATTGATATTCTCACGAGTCCCGTCGAGAAGGATGTCTTGGAAGTCAAGAGAACCCTCCAGGAGAAAGCCTTTACAGAGAAGAATTTCGTCAAGATGTTATCCCGGCTGCAAAGAGCGCTGCGAGAAGAGCAGTTGTTGAAGAAGAGGGTGCTTAGCCTCGAGGGAGAGCAGAAGTCTGCCCAGCGGAAGGAAAAGAAAGTGAAAAAGCCCGATATCGACGAGCAGCTCAGCTTTAAAGAAGAGAGGATACTCGCGTTTGAGCGACGGATAGGAGTCATGGAAGCGCAGAAGAAGGAGATGGAGAATGAGCTTGGGAAGCTGCATCGACTTCTTAGCCTCGCCGGGGAATATACCATTGCAAAGAAGATGAGAAACCTCGGCAGGGAGGAATTCGAGAGGAAACGTGAACTTCTGTCTTTACGGCAAGGGGATGTGCTTGTCGTCGATTCCTGCACTGAATTCAGCGAGCATGCCATGAAACAGCTCAAAGGTGTTGTCGTGTGCAGTCTCAGCAAGGTCCCTGCTAATCTCCGAGGGAAGGTGCATGTGATCTCAAAGAATCCTGTCTTGGAGGAGAGCCGGCACTTCGCGCTTGTCGACAGAAAGGTATTGGAGAAAGAGCTTGGAAAGGGAACAATGCTTCAAGATATCATCAGCGACTATAGAGATGGCCGTCAGACACGGTAATAGCTTCCTTTCCAGAAGACGACCTTGACCTTTTCTCCCCTCTTTGGTTTTGTTTGGGTGTGGAGGGGCATCTGCTCGTAGGTCTCTGGATCGAAAATCGTGATTTCTGGGTAGATAGTGGATATCCTTGCTTCCTGCTTCGGGAGTTTGGTCCCCTCAATCTCTGTCGATACTTTCTTTCCGGTCTTGAGGTCGACGCCGGTGAGGCGCCTGGCAAGGGAGGTTATCTTGATGACCTTCTTCTCCTGAGCAATGACATCGCCTTTTGCGAAATCGGGAAATTTTGCGAGGATGGTGACACGGTATTGGAGCTTTGAGCTTTGTCTGTTCATCGAGTGGAGCCTCTGTGATACGACAATCTTCGCTCCGTGCTGCTTGAGGACATTGCCGAGGCGCTGGGCAGCGTGCTGGGAGCTGAAATAGAGGTCGACGCCGTTCTTGCTCTTGACCTGCTTGGCGATCCAGGTCTTCTTCTGATTCGGGCGCTTGAGGAAGGCGTTGACTATGTCTACAATGAACTCTGGGTGATTGCGCAGCTGTACAATGGCCTCGAAGTATTGCGAGTGCATGATATTGTTTTGATAAGTAGAGTTTATATACTTTACCAAAGCAAAACCTTTAAAAGCCGTGCCTGAACAAGCCAGGCCATGAGAGGGAAAAAGCCGAAGAAGAAGCCGGCGACGACGTGGGGGAAGATCTGGTATTTCATCTGGGATGACAACTCAGTGTTGAGCTGGATCGTCAACATCGTGCTCGCCTATGTACTCATCAAGTTTCTCGTCTATCCTGGCCTAGGATTGCTCTTCGGGACAACCTATCCCATCGTGGCCGTGGTCTCAACGAGCATGGAGCACCCAGGCGGGTTTGATGCATGGTGGGGGGAACAAGCATTCTGCGCCAATGGACCATGCACACAATCAGGATGGTATGCCCAATATGATATTGATCGCTCCACGTTCGAAGAGTTCCCGCTCCGCAACGGTTTCAAGAAAGGAGACATCATGTTTCTCCTCGGAACCAATTCAATAAATATCGATGTGGGGGATGTCATCGTCTTCCGGCGGCTCAGGCCGGATTCGGTTTCCGGGAGCACTGAACCCATCATCCACCGAGTCACTCAACTGGAGGAGAGCAATGGACAGATATTCTTCCAGACAAAGGGGGATAATAATCCCAATGCCATCCGTGATGTGTCTATCAATGAAGTATCGATCAATGAAGAGAGAGTTGTGGGCAGGGCGGTTCTCAGGATCCCGTATCTTGGATGGGTAAAAATCGGCTTTGTCAATCTTGTACAAACTATGAGAGGGTGGTTATGATGTTCTGTCCAAAATGCGGTGCGATCCTGGTCCCAAAAAAAGAAGGAGATAAGCGAGTCCTCCATTGCTCTTGCGGCCACACCAACAGAAAGCCTGAGTCAATCCAGATGACCGAGGCGGTTGAGCAAGGCAAGAAACTGGAGATCATCGAAAGGGAGGATACTGATTCCCTGCCTATCACCAGCGCTGAGTGCCCGAAATGCAAGAATGAGAACGCCCATTTCTGGGAAGTGCAGACGAGAGCGGCAGACGAGCCCGCAACCAAGTTCCTTAAATGCACCAAATGCAAGCACACCTGGCGGGATTATAGCTGATTTATGAAAAAGAGCGAGATTGAACAGCTTAGGGAGCAGAATGTGGCTCTGCTCGCCACTTCCCTAAAGCTTAGCGAGGAACTCGAAGAGATAAAGCAGAAGATGAAGAAGCTTCTCCAACAGAAGAATATTTAAAAAGACCCTTCTCTTGAATACCTTGAAAAAGAGGATGGAACCGCTTACACTGCTCATCATCGTCCTTGTTGTCCTGTATTTCAGCATCATGCTATTTCTTAAGGCAACGAAGAGGTTCATCAAGCTTATCTTCAAGGTCAACCTCGTGATCATGATCATTATCGGATTAGGGGGAATATATGTGTACTGGGACGCCACCCAGCTCAGGGAGCACTTTGCCGAAGACCCAAAGCTCATGATCCTGGTGGAAGACAGCATTGTCCTGAGCGCAGTACGTCTTGGTCCGTCATCCGAGGTGCCGGTCTACATAAAGGAACCTGAGCTTATCCACTATCAGCAAATTATCAATAAGGGGGATTATTCCGGGCTTCTTGAAAATAATCATAAGATATTCATCATCGAGCTGGATACACTCCTTCCCCTTGAGGGGATAGATGTCGGTGATGAACTGCTCAATGAAACAGACATCCTTGCCATCCTGAAAGCTGAGGATGGACTCCGGACTTTTGCTGAGATCGGTCTGAGGAGCTATCCAGAGGTCAGTGAAGTGATGATCCAGAATACAGAGCAGAGCCTGGCAGAGCAATATGGCTCCTCTGCGGAGGTAAAGTCGAGACTCTTCGGGGTTGGACTGGGAAGATCCATAGAAAAAGACCCTAATTTCCTCATCCGCCAGTATAAACGGGACCAGGTCATCATCTTTCCCGAGACCATCGTGTTCCGCATCATGCGCCTCGTGCCTGAGGTCATGCTCGACAAGGTGATGCGGATATGAAATGGGCAGGGGTCATCCTTTTTCTTGCACTGATTGGCGCTGCCGCCGCTGAAGAGCTCGTATTTAATGATTGGATCCTGAACGACGACGACCTCAAGATCAACAACCAGGTGTTCAGCTTCATCTTTTCAACGGAAACAAGGATATTTGCCAAATACATGGACCAGTACTTGGTCATAGCGAACAACAGCTGCGCCCAATCAGAGATCGCGAAGATCTGTATGGATGACTCCACATTCGATACGGCGATCCAGAGGTATAAGGCAAAGGTCCGCGCTTATTCCATCATCCCCGATATCAGCATCACCCGCACCATCGATTATGATGAGATTCCCCTTGAAGGGTATGCAACCATCACAACGACCATCACCAACAATGGGGGCAATATCGCGGATGATGCCATCTTTGTCGATGACTTCGGAAATGATTTCCTGGTGAAGGATGCGGACGGCGCAGTCGATGAGGGATCGAGGGTCATCTGGGAAGGCGGCCTGGGAAAGGGGAGGAGCAGGACAATAACCTATGATGTATGGCCGCGGGACATCGTCGACCACACCTATCTGGCATCATTCAGTTATTTTGACGGTTTTAAGCGTAACACAGTGTATTCCCCTGAGCTTCACCTCACCTCGGTCCCCTTCTTCAAGGTCATCACGACTCCCCCTCCGACAGAAGTGCTTCTCGGCAGGATCAGGAACATCACAGTAAATCTCTCCAATGATTACAAATATGACACCACGGTCGATGACTTCAGGATCACGTTTTCAGAAGGCCTTGAGGTCATTGATGCCCCAAGCCTCATGAGGCTGGAAAATAAGTCTTATGTCTGGGACGGGATCATCAGAAGCAACCAGACGACGAACAAGAAATCATTCTTCTTCAGGTTCATGGCCAAAAAGGCAGGCGGCAACCAGATAGCGATCACTGGTGTATATACTGATGTGGATGGGGTAACCAGAAAAACCCCCATTCAAAGAGAGGATGTCAATGTGAAGATATCAGATTCCAATGACCTCGAGATTTGGACGAATGTTGAACAAGGTGAACAGGTAGAATCCTTTGAAGAACTCCAGATGAAGATATGGATCCAGAACAAGAACACGGGCTTGAACTTCACGAATGTCAGCATCTTCTATGAAACAACACTTCCCGGCTTTACGAACCAGAGCATTGACATCCTCGAGATCCAGGAGCAGAGAAAGATATTCGATGAGACCCTGGTGCTCCCTGAAGTGAATGCGACAATGGCCGGACGCATCAATATCGTGGTTGAGTATGCAACGACTGAAGGGGATCCCGGACGTGAAGAATATACATTGAGCTATACACACTATCCCATCCGAGAGCTGATCATTGAACAGGAGGTGTCGCCTTCCTCTCTAGAAGGGGACCAGATCGCGACGGTCATCATCCGCGTAAAAAATCAGCGCACGGTCGACATCTCGACAGTGGAAGTGAAAGATACCCTCCCCCAGTTTCGCATCAATGGACTCCAGCATGCACTCTTCAACATCAATAGGGAAGATACAAAGACAGCATACCAATATCAGATCGTTGCACCCAGGCTTACTGAGATCGGACAGATTAATCTAACGACAACAGCGATGTACAGCGATGAACGAGAGAATTTTACTGTCGAAAAGAAGATGCCGATCACTGTGACTCCAAAAATGCTTCTCCTCACTCTCTCCAGAGAGGTCATTGACAGCTCTGTGCATACAGGGGAGCTGAGCCGGATGAGATATACCATCGTAAATAGTGACAGGGAGCCTGCATTCAATATCTCCCTGCATTTTCCGCTTCAACCCGATGTGGACCTTTATGGGGATGAGATGTTCACCATCACCCAACTTAATCCAGGAGAGCGTGTTGTCATCACCAACCGGGGCCAGCTTCGCTTCAAGAAAAATGAGTCCATCACGCTTTCCCAACCATGGATTGATTTTGTTGACCAATACGGGAATCGGCAGCGTGTCCACGGCTCCACGAATGATATCAAGATCAATCAAGGATTCGGCCCTGGACCGCTGATCCTCATAAAAAGAGAGGTCGGCAGCCAAGCCATGGTCGGCGAAGGCCTTCGACTAGAGTACCAGCTCTTTAATCTTGGTGATCAGGATGCGCAGGTGCAGGTCTCTGATAATGGCAAGGACTGGGAGCTGACCATCGGCGCCCATGACCAGATTGAGCTCGCCCAGGAACTCATTTTTGATGATCCTGGGAGTGTCGATATCATGGGCGCGATCGTGAGGTATTACTGCCTTGGCAGCATCTGCTCCACGACGACCGTGCCTGCCACTGCAGAGATCAGCCCCCTTCCTCACCTCGATGAAGAACCAGTTGAAGGGAATGAACGCATTGCTCCTCAAGAGCCGGATAAAGAGGAAGAAGAGGACGAATTCCTTGTCTCCATTTGGCAGAGAATAAAAACATTTTTAAGAGGCATTTTCCCAGGAGGTGCTACATGAGCATATTCGGCAAGTTGGCC
>JBDRLS010000137.1:0-17672 GCA_043812875.1 Nanobdellota archaeon | reverse complement strand
GGCTTAGCTTATTCCAGTATTTTCTTGCTTTTTGGAAGCCATCTTGGTCAGTCAAAACGAAAATGATGTCAACGATGGAAAAAAACCACTCTTCATTGTACCAAATTCTCCTTATTTTCTTATCTTGAAAAACGACAATTGAATTTTCTTTGGTCATTTAAAAAGAAAATAATCTTGGTCTTTATATGTTTAAAGCGTGTATGTCCAGTGAGAAGTGAATAAAAGGGGGGTTGGAAGCCTTTGCTGATCACTTCTTCCCGTAGTAGAATATCTTGTCCACAGCGACTTCATCAGGGGTGTATTGCATCTCCTGCTTCTCTTTGGGTTTAGGGGATGCAGACTGGGCAATGGTGGTCTGGGCTTTTTGTGATTGGCCTTGCTTGAGCTGTTCAATCTCTTTCTTCAAAAAGGCGATTTCCTTCTTCATGGCTTCATTCTCTGCAGTGCCGATGTTGAGGATCTCTTGCGGAGTGAGCGCTCCGAGAAGCATGCTGTGGAATGTCTTATCATCTTCACTCCGGTTCTCGTAGTGTTGGATGAGCTGCCCAGCAATCCTTGATGCTTCCTGCGGGTTCATGGTAACTTTATGCTGGAAAAGCTTCCTGATGATCATGTTTTGGAGTTCGATATCTGTCATTTTAGTGGGGCAGGGCTACTCTTTTTTATGTTTTTCTCGTCTTTTTCTTCCCATTCGTTCAAATAATGGCGAATCCCCCATTTTTTTGAGGATCTCCTGGGCTATCCCTTCGAGGTTCATGCCTGTTTTTCTCCCCTCTGCACGGATTCCTGAGACTACAACTGCTGTCCGAAACCATCTTGGAAGCGGAATCCCGCTCTTTTCAAAATGCCCTATGACGCGATCTGCAAGATCAGGAAGAGTCTTTAATGAGTATTCATCATGACTGGTTTGAAGTATTCTTCTTTCTTCCTCAAATTTACAGAATCCAGGGGTGTTTCCTATCGGATACAGATGTTTCAATGTATATTTCCTTGTCTTGTCAGGATCAAGGACGATCAACTGATAATCTCCCCGCGCTACTTGACTTTCAATGGTTATCTCGGACAACCCTAATGACTTCTGGACAAGGCATAGAGGCGCGTTGGGAGGGATGAGCTGGTTTTTTTCATAAATCAAGAGATGTGCAATGTTTACTCGCTGGGCAAGTCCATTCTCAGGATTTTTTCTCGTTTCTTTCCGATAGGGGCATGGAGCTTCGTTCCCTAAGCCAGACACACCGCATACAAAAGGGTATCCTCTTTCTTTTTCAGGGTGCGGAATGAGTCCTTTAGGAGTCAATTCTATCGCATATCTGCACGGTTTATCCTGCTTGGGATCAATCAGCCGGACGCCAATATTCATCCCAAGATCTCTCAAGAAATCTTCTCGATGATAGTCTTTCAACCTTGCCAGGACGCCCCCCATGAGAAGTGGGAATATGTTATTATTTATATGGCTTGTCAGTGGACACGGAACCGGGGTTGGAGAACCGCCCCCTGGAACGATAAGGTATATAAAGGGTCCAGCGCTACTTGATACATGATTTCTCGCAAAACCAAGCCGAATACGAAGACTGAACTCATGCGTATGCTCCATCCCTTTGTCCAGACATGGTTTTTTAGCAAGTTCAAGGAGTTTTCACTGCCTCAATTGTTCGGGGTCATGGAGGTCCATTCGAGGAACAATATTCTCGTGTCTGCGCCGACCGGGGCGACGAAGACGCTCACTGGATTCATGTCCATCCTCAATGAGCTGATTGATGCCGCAGATAAAGGGATCTTGGAAGATCATGTGTATGCTGTCTATATTTCTCCCTTGAAGGCGCTCAATGAGGATATCAAGGTCAACCTGGTGAATCCGCTGAAGGAAATTGAGGAGCTTGCTGGTAAGAAATTCGGTATCAGAGTCGGCGTCCGAACCGGGGACACCACTTCCTACGAGAAAAGTAAAATGGTGAAGAAGCCGCCGCACATCCTCATCACCACTCCTGAAAGCCTGGCGATCGTCTTGAACTCCCAAAAATTCAGCGACCACCTTAGACAGATAGAATGGTGCATCCTGGATGAGGTGCATGCCCTCGCTGAGAACAAACGGGGAGTGCATCTCTCCCTGACCCTGGAGCGGCTGCAGCGCATTTCAGGGCACATGTGCAGAGTTGGATTGTCAGCAACCATCGCACCGCTCGAGGAGATCGCGCAATATCTTGTCGGCTTGGACACGGGCAAGCCCCGCGATTGCATGATCATCGATGTCCAGTTCATCAAGAAGCTAGACCTCAAGGTGATAAGCCCGACGAAGGACTTGATCAACCTCACCTATGAGGACATGCACAACAAGCTCTATACACTCATCGACGAGCTCATCCAAGAACATCGGACGACATTGGTGTTCACCAACACCCGCGCAGCGACCGAGCGGGTGATCAACCATCTCAAGGATCATTTTCCTAAAAACTATACTGATAATATCGGGGCGCACCATGGAAGCCTGTCCAAGGAACATCGCCACCACGTCGAGACAGCGCTCCGTGAGGGGAAGTTAAAGGCTGTGGTTTCTTCGACATCGCTCGAACTGGGTATTGACATCGGCTTCATCGATCTCGTTATATTATTAGGCTCTCCTAAGTCAGTCGCTCGGGCGCTCCAAAGGCAGGGGAGAAGCGGCCATCGACTGCATGAGACGACAAAAGGGAGGATCATCGTGCTTGATCGAGATGACCTCGTCGAGTGCGCTGTCCTATTGAAGGATGCGATCGAACGGAAGATCGACACAATCCATATTCCCCGTAATGCGCTTGATGTTTTATCACAGCACATCTATGGCATGGCCATTGCTGAAAAAATGCAAATAAATGACATGCTTGCTTTAATCCGTCAGAGCTATTGCTATGCGACGCTGACGCGAAAGGATTTCATGGATGTCATTGACTATCTCTCAGGAAAGCATGTCTCCTTGGAAGACCGGCATATCTATGCAAAGATCTGGTATGATGAGAAAACAGGGGAGGTGGGCAAGAAAGGGCGTCTAGCCCGTGTGTTGTACATGACCAACATCGGCACCATCCCCGATGAGAGCTTCGTGACTGTAAAGGTCGGGAATCATGCAGTTGGAAAGTTGGACGAAGGATTTCTCGAACGGCTGAAACGAGGAGATGTTTTTGCACTTGGAGGGGACAAGTATGAGTTCCTCTATGCCCGGGGAATGACTGTGCAGGTGAATGCATCAGTGTACCGGCCGCCGACCATCCCGAGCTGGGCATCAGAGATGCTCCCTTTAAGTTTTGATCTCGCATGCGACATCGGGACGTTTCGGCGATTGATGGAGGAGAAGTTTGCAAAAGAACGATCGAAAGAAGAGATCATGGACTTTCTCCATGAATATCTCTATGTGAATGAGGTTGCGGCGGAGGCAATCTACACCTATTTCTGTGAGCAGTTCAGATATTCTGAAATCCCCCATGACAAGAAGATCGTCATTGAGCAATACACTGATAACAAGCGGAGGCATTTTGTCTTTCATACCCTGTTCGGCCGCCGGGTGAACGATTGCTTGAGCAGGGCGGTCGCGTATGCGATCTCCAGGCTCGACCATCGCGATGTCGAGATCGGGGTGAGTGATAACGGCTTTTATCTCGCGACTGAGAAGCCGGTGAATGTGATGAAGGCTTTTTCCATGCTGAAAGCTGATAAATTGGAGATGGTCATGGGCTTGGCTCTCGACAAGACTGAGATCCTGAAGCGACGGTTCAGGCATTGCGCGACACGATCGCTCATGATCCTCAGAAATTATATGGGCAGGACGAAACGGGTTGGCCGGCAGCAGATGAGCTCTCAGATACTCATCAATGCAGTTAAACAGATATCGAATGACTTCCCCATCCTGAAAGAGGCACGACGTGAAGTCTTAGAAGACCTGATGGACATCAATGGAACGAAGTGGGTGCTGGAGCAGATACAGTCCGGCGGGATCAAGGTGAAAGAGGTGCAGACCCGTCTTCCAAGTCCGTTCGCGTTCAATCTCGTGCTGATGGGGGCAACTGATCTTATGAGGATGGAAGACAAGATGGATTTCTTGAAGCGGATGCATCAGATGGTGCTGGCGGACATCGGGCTGAAAGGTTAGATCCAGCCGACAGCCCAGAATGAGTCAGGGAGTCTTGGAATGAGTTCCCTTATTTTCTTGAGATCAAAATCTTTACGCAACTCGTTAACCGTTTCCCAGTCCCGCTTCCTTTTCGCTTCAGTCCTGTTTTTGACTGAGAGCTGGCCGAGCTTGGTGATGAAGAGGGCTTCTTTCGACAGGACCGAGACCTTGCGGCCCTCTGATTCAAGGATTACCTTATCATTGAAGAACAGCGTTGCCGCGGCCTCTGAGAAGATGATGTCAAACGTGGTATCCTTCTTGACAAGCTTATCCCCCTCATAGAAACCGACAAAGCCTTCCTTCGGCTTCCAGCCGCGCTTCTGCATCTCTGCAGAGATTTCCCTCCAGACCTCACGCGAAGTGACGAAGATATCGACGTCGGCGCTCGGCCTTATGCCGAGATGGATGTACTGCGCATAGCCAGCCCAGATGACATAGTCATCTCTGTTTTCGAGATAGGCAAGGATCTCATTTATTTCAGGGTTCATGGAGTTTGAGACATGCATGAGCTTTTTATGTATTTGTTTTATTCAAGGAATGGATAACCACTCAACCTCCACAAAATATATAAATCAAATCCCGATGGAGCCTTATGGGTGATACTCATGGCAGAAGATGCTCCAACGAAGACACATGCTCACAAGATGACCAAAACTCATGCTCATAAAAAGAAAGGCAACCCCCTCTGGATGGGTCTCACTGCACTCTTCGCAGCGCTCTTCATCATCTCTCTTTTCACACAAGGATTTCAAATGGGGGAAGAAGAATCCACTGTGCTCGGCGAGGAAGAGGCAGCAGAAGTAGTCACCACCTATATCAACTCCAACCTTCTCTCTAATGGGATAACCGCCGAGATCGGTGAGGTTTCAGATCTTGGAGAGATCTACAAAATGCAGCTCATAATCCAAGGCCAACAATTCGATAGTTATGTAACCAAAGACGGTGCATTCCTATTCCCCGAAGGCATTGACCTGGAAGCACCTGTCGAGCCGCCAGCCGAACCTCCTGCTGCGCCACCTGTCCAGGCTCCTGCCGGGGCCAAAGCAGAAATACCTCAAGTAGAAGTCTTCGTCATGAGCCACTGCCCTTTCGGTACACAGATAGAAAAAGGAATGCTCCCGGTCATATCGACGCTCAAGGATAAAGCGGATATTGAAGTCAAATTCGTCAACTATGCCATGCACGGAAAAAAGGAAATCGATGAACAGCTCCTCCAATATTGCATGCAGAGTGAAAAAGAAGCGCTTTACTACCCTTATCTCCAATGCTTCCTTGAAGCCAGCAACACTGATGACTGCCTCGCAGAGGTCGGTGTGAGCAAGGATGAGCTCCAGGAATGTATGGATGCGACGGATGAGGAATTCCAGATCACCTCCTCCTTTGAGGACCAGGCAAGCTGGCTATCAGGGAGATATCCGCAGTTCAAGATCTTCGATGCCGAGAACAAGGCATATGGCGTGGCCGGAAGCCCTACCTTAGTCATCAACGGCCAGCAGGTCCGTGCCAACAGGGATTCCGCATCGCTGCTGGCAGCGGTATGCGCCAGCTTCGAAACAGCCCCTCCTGAATGCAGCACTCAACTATCCTCAACACCTCCTTCGCCGGGATTCGGCTATGGCACGGACGGGACCGATGCAGCTGCTGCTGGTTGTGCGGTCTAGGATATTACGGGAATCTTTTTAAAGACCGTGATCTTTTAAAGAGCCATGTATGTCCATAACCTCAATCCGGTATTGATCTCCCTCGGCCCTGTATCAATCCGCTGGTATGGGCTGATCTATGCTCTCGGCTTTGTCATTGCCTATTTCATGCTGCCGAAGCTGGCGGCAAAACTCGGCAAGCAGAACATCACGAAAAAGGTCGTCGAGGATTATTTAATCTATCTCGTGCTCGGCGTGGTGATCGGAGCACGCTTTGTGCATGTCTTTGTATACGAGCCTGCCTATTATTTTCAGAATCCCCATCTCATCCCCGCGATGTGGCTCGGCGGATTGTCATTCCACGGCGGCTTTCTCGGCGCCATTGCAGCAACCTGGCTGTTCTGCAGAAAACAGAAGATTGCTTTTTTGGATATGGCCGATCTTGTTGTCATTCCCGCTGCTCTCGCACTCGGCTTGGGGAGGATTGCCAATTTCATCAATGGAGAACTCTATGGCGAAGTTACAGATGTGCCATGGGCTGTTCTCTTCCCCGGGCAGACAGCATATCGGCATCCGACACAGATCTATGAAAGCTTGTCCCATCTGTTCACCTTCGGAGTCTTGATGTGGCTCAGGGAGAGGAAGCCAAAACGAGGGACCATCTTTGTTGCGTTCACATTTATCTACGGGCTGCTCAGGTTCTTGGTCGAGTTCGTCCGGGATGTCGACATTCCCTACTTCGGATTGACGCTCGGGCAGTGGATGAGCATGGGCATGATGGTGTTCGCGGTGTGGTTTTATTTCTTCAGAATCAAAAAAGGGGAAGAAAAAAATTAAAGTTCTATATGGAGGAGCTCAGCAATCTTCGCCTTGTCGAAGCCGATAACATAGGTATCTCCGATCTTGGTTACCGGTACCCCTGTCTGGCCTGTTGCCTGGACAATCTCAACGGCTTTATCCTGGTTTTCCAAGACATCGACTTCCTCAAACTTGATGTTCTTGGATTTCAGGAAGTTTTTGGTCTGGATGCAGTAGGGGCAGCTAGGAGTCGAGTACACGATGACTTTCTTTGCTGCAGCGGTCTTCGGCTCTCCAGTCTTTGGTCCTTCAGTAACAGCGGTTTCTTCAGTCATAGGTATCACCTGGTCCATGATTTTTTCCTGTATTCAATAAATACCTTTGATGATCAAACATTCCCTCTCAGCCTTTCAGCTTCAAGGATGCGCTCGATGGCAAGGATATAGGCGCCTGTCCTGATGTCTGAGCTGAATTTCTTGTGCATGCCTATAACATCACCATAAGAGCTGATCATGACGCGCTCCAGCCTTTTCGTGACCTCTTCCTCGTTCCAATAATAACCAGAACGATTCTGGGCCCATTCGAAATAAGAGACTGTTACCCCTCCGGCATTTGCAAGGACATCTGGCAGGACATCAATGCCTGCACTGTGGAGGATATCATCCCCCTCGGTGGTGATAGGGCCGTTTGCCAATTCAAGGATGATCTTAGCCTGAACCTCAGCCGCATTTTTTTCTGTGATGACTTCAGCCAATGCGGCGGGGATGAGGACATCAACCTTTAATGCTAAGAGATCATCATTGCTTATCTTTGATGCATCATCATAGGTCGTTACCGTGCCGTTCTCTTTCTCCTTAATAACTGCGGCAACATCCAAGCCTTCTTTATGATAGATGCCTCCCTTCGAATCTGATACAGCGACAATCTTATAGCCCCATTCGTCGAGGATTCGCGCAGCGGCCAATCCCGCGTTGCCGAAGCCTTGGATTGCGACAGTCGTCTTTTCTGGGATGAGGCCTTTCTTCTTGGCGTGCTCCCTTAAGACATACGCTCCACCCAGGGCAGTTGCCTTATCCCTCACCAATGAGCCTCCCAGTTGAAGCGGTTTTCCAGTGATCATGCCGGGCTGATGCGATCCTTTGATCTTCTCGTATTCGTCCATCATCCAAGCCATGATCTGAGGTGTGGTATAGACATCGGGAGCAGGGATATCAATGTCAGGAGAGATGACCTGGTGCATTGCTTTAATGAATCCTCTGCTTACGGTCTCGAGCTCTCTCTTTGAGTATACCTTTGGGTTGATGATGACTCCGCCTTTTCCGCCGCCGTATGGGATATTGACGACAGCACATTTTATGGCCATCCAGAATGCCAACGCCTTGACCTCGCTCATGTTGACCTCATGATGGAAGCGGATGCCTCCTTTGGCCGGGCCTCGGGCATCATTGAATTGCACCCTATAAGCGGTCATCAGCTCAGAATCGCCATTGTCCCGTCTTATGGGAAAGGCCACCTGCACAACTCTTTTCGGAGTGTGGATGATGGCTTTCTCAGCAGGAGTGAGCTTCATCAGCTCAGAGACATTGTTGATGCGCTTAGTAACATTATCAAAAATCTCGCTCATGTGAATCACCCTCTTGTCACACGTAGGATCGAGGTGCGATATATAAATTTTTAGTGATTATTTTCCAATTTGGGCAAAGATTTATAAATGAAAAATGTCCGAGAAGCTTTTAGGGGTGAAAATCAACAGGATCCATCATGGCTGATATTCTAACATTAGTATTACTTATCGTACTTTCTGCATTCTTCTCAAGTGCGGAGACCGCGCTCATCTCATTGAGCCTGCATAAAGTCAATGCCATGGTGAAGCAGAAAAAGTACGGGGCAAAATCATTGTATCAGCTGAAGCAACATCCTCGACGATTAGTCATCACCATCCTCATCGGCAATAATGTCGTGAATGTCTGGGCAACGGCAGTAGCGACCCTTATCGCAGAGCAGTATTTCGGCTCTCTGGGATTGGGTATTGTCGTCGGAACAATGACTTTCGTCCTGCTCATGTTCGGCGAGATCACCCCGAAAAGTATCGCCATCAATTATGCAGAAAGCTATTCCCGGATCATTGCGAAGCCCATCCAGATCCTCCAATGGATCATTTATCCTGTCGTGATAACCTTCGAGGGGTTTACCAATCTGATCGCCAAGGCCAGGTCCCGGCAACCGATGACAGAAGAGGAATTGATCAGCTTTATCGAAGCATCTGCCAGAGACAAGGTCATCGAGAGCAAGGAAAAGGAGCTCATCGAAGGGGTCTTGGAGTTCAATGACATATCAGTAAAACAGGTCATGACCCCCCGATCCAAAATGTTTTCACTTGATGGAGAGCTCAGGCTTTCAAAGGCGCTCAAGACCATCCAAAGCCATCACTACTCCCGCGTCCCTATCACCGAAGGGAGCCCAGACAAGATCATCGGCGTCGTCCTCATCCGTGACGTTCTCGGTGCGGTGGAGGCGAACAAGGACCCCCTCCTCAGGGAGATCGCACGAAAGCCCTATTTTGTCACCTCCGAAAGAATCATCTCTGATCTGTTCCGGGACATGCAAAAACAGCATATCCATCTCGCCATCGTCGTTGATGAATATGGCGGCACAGCCGGGATGGTGACTCTTGAAGACCTCATGGAAGAGATCGTCGGAGAAATCCAAGATGAGAGCGATGTGGTCACTGAGCACATCCAGCACGTTGACAAGAATATCATCATTGCCCGGGGAGATACCGCGATTGTGGATATCAATGATTGTCTCAAGATCGAGCTTCCCGAAGGGAAACATGTCACGCTGAATGGGTATCTCCAACATCTTGTCAAGGGGATGCCTCGCAAAGGCCGGAAGGTCGAAAAGAACAAGATCTTTTTCACTATCCTCGAGACTGATCAGAGACAGATTCTTAAAGTGAGGGTCGAGAAGAAATGACCTTACTTTCTTGTGGGCTTCCTCGCGTGCCGGAAGTGGAAGAACAAGTAACCAACAATTACAACAATGACTATCACATCTAAGACTTTTGAATATTTCCCAATAAGGTCCCAGTGCTCTGCCAAGCGAACACCCAGCCACAGAAGGAAGCTGTTCCACATGGTCGCGCCGATCGCAGTATAGAACACGAATTTCTTCAGGCTCATCTTCGCGACCCCGGCTGGAATAGAAATGAGATGACGAACAACGGGGATGAACCGGCTTATGAAGATAGTGGCAGAACCATGGCGTTCGAACCAGCGATGAGTCCAGCGCAGATGAGACTCATTGAGAAAGAGAAACCTTCCGACCCGATGCACAACCGGATAACCGCCATAATAGCCCATAGCATAGCTAATGAGCGAGCCAGCGATGCTTGCGAGGCCGGAGATCACCACCATAGTCCAGAAATTATACGTCCCTATTGCTACAAGATACCCTGCGAATGGCATCACTGCCTCGCTCGGGATCGGCATCACCATAGACTCGAAGACCATGAGGAGGAAGACCCCGAAATAACCTACTCCTGAGATGAAACCGGTGATCCAATCAACAATGAATTCAATCATAGCTGTTCTATTATAACGGATATAATATAAATCTTGCTTTCTTTTGCCATCTCCTGCCTGACAGAAAGGTTCATCCTCCAATCCATCCAAATAGCCGGCCAAGTAGAAAACCTGGTTCTTTTTTATCCTGGCGGCGTGCTTTTCTGATCACTCACCTTGTCATCTGCCGCTTAAACGGATCAAAAAGAATTTCACCTTATCGGTTTTCTACGCGGCCAAATAGCCGGAAATCTTATAAACACAAATCTCCTCAGCGATCGCATGACCCTCCAAACCTTTGACAAGATCACCCCCGACATGTCTGTCATCATCGACGGCCTGCTTTCTCGCAAGATCAGCAAGGGAGAGGTGCTTCCTCAGCATGTCCTTATCCATGAAGCTGTCATGGCTGAGCTGGAGCACCAGGCCAACCAGAACAGGGCGATCGGCTTCCTTGGCCTGGATGAGATCGGACGCATAAAGAAGCTGGGCGAGGAAAAAGGGTTTTCTTTGGCATTTGCCGGAAGGAGGCCGCACCCAAGAGAGATCAGGGAAGCAAGCTTTGGCGAGATTGATGCAATGATCAGGATATTGGCCTTTGAAGAGGATGCCACACTCTACACTGCAGACAAGGTGCAAGCCCGGGTCGCGGGAACCAGGGGCATCAAGACTGAATTTGTGACAGTCGGCGCGCTCAAACGAAAACTCGCGCTCGAAAAGTATTTTGACAAGACCACCATGTCTGTGCACTTACGCGAGAAAGTCCCCCCCTTCGCAAAAAAAGGAAGGCCTGGAAACTGGGAGTTCGTGCAGGTCGAGAAAGAAGAGCTGACGCAAGACACCATCCAGGATATCTCTCGCGAGATCATCGAGGATGCCGGATTCAGGCATGATGGTTTCATCGAGATCGAACGCCCAGGAAGCACCATCGTGCAGCTCGGGAGCTACCGCATCGTGATCACCAAGCCGCCGTTCAGCGACGGATGGGAGATCACTGCCGTACGCCCTGTCCGCAGGCTGAGTCTTCCAGACTACAAGCTCAGTGAGAAGCTTCAAGCTCGGATAAGTGAGCAGGCCGAGGGCATCTTAATAGCAGGCGCCCCAGGTCATGGGAAGAGCACATTTGCGCAGGCATTAGCAGAGTATTATGCATCAAAAGGAAAGATCGTGAAGACCATTGAAGCTCCTCGGGATCTGGTGTTGCCAGAAACCATAACCCAGTATTCTATAAGTCAAGGGACACAACAGGAGATCCATGACATCCTTCTTCTGAGCAGGCCCGATTACACAGTCTTTGATGAGATGCGCAATACCGAAGACTTCAGGCTTTTTGCTGATCTTAGGCTGTCCGGCATCGGGCTCGCAGGAGTTGTTCATGCCACCAATCCCATCGATGCCATCCAGCGGTTTGTTGGAAGGATCGAACTTGGTGTCATCCCCCAGGTCATCGACACAGTGATCTTCATCAAGAATGGGGAGGTCTTCAAGGTGTTATCACTCAATATGGTGGTCAAGGTTCCTGCGGGCATGACCGAGGCTGATCTCGCCCGTCCGGTGGTCGTGGTGAATGACTTCGACACCAAGAAGATCGAGTTTGAGCTCTATAGCTACGGTGAAGAGACCGTCGTCATCCCTGTCGGGAAACAGGAAACACACAGTCCTGCAAAGGCGCTCGCTCAGCAGGCAATTATCAATGAGATGAAAAAATATGTCGAACAGGTTGAAGTCGAGGTCGTGTCGGATCATAAAGTCATTGTCTACGTCCCTGAATACCAGATCGCAAAAGTGATCGGGACCAAGGGAGTGACCATCAATGAGATCGAAGCGCACCTCGGGATCAAGATCGATGTGCAGCCGTTGAAGGCGCAACGCGGGGAAGAGGGTGTGATCCCCGTCGATATGAAGATGAGCAAGAAATATATCCTTTTCAATCCGCAAAGCAAGTATCGGAACAAGGATGTGCATATCTACCATGATGGAGACTTTGTGCTGACAGTTAAGTCAGGAAGTTCCGGCCTCATCAAGATAAAGAAGGGCAACAAGATCGGCAAGATGCTTTCTGATGCAGTGAACATGAAAGAGAAGCTCGAGTTTCGGCTGTAATCGAAACATTTATTTATCTCCTCTCTTTTTGTTTGGATGTAAGGATGTATGGCAAACAACGGTTCTAACGGCATCACCCCTCAAAAGTTTCTCTTCATCACCTTAGATGCGCTCATAACAGACATCGCATGGCAGATCCTCAAGGAAGGGCACGAGGTCAAATTCTATACCCATGACGCCACTGAGCGTGAGGTCGGCGATGGCTTTGTCGAGAAGGTCGACAAGTGGGAGGACTGGGTGGACTGGGCAGATGTCATCGTCTTTGATGATGTGCTCGGGCAAGGAGCCAAAGCGAAAAAGCTCAGGGATGCGGGGAAGCATGTCATCGGCGGCACCCCCTACACTGACCAGCTTGAGGACGACCGGGCATTCGGCCAGGAAGAGCTGAAAAAATATGGCGTCTCCATCATCCCTTACCAAGACTTCACCTCTTTTGAGGATGCGATAGCCTTTGTCCAGGCGAATCCTGGAAAATATGTCATCAAGCCCTCTGGGCAAGCCGGCAACATAAAAGGGCTGTTGTTCATCGGTGAGGAAGATGATGGCCGTGATGTCATCCAAGTGTTGAGCGATTACAACAAGGCGTGGTCCAAGAAGATTCCCCATTTCCAGCTCCAGAAGCGGATTTCAGGAGTCGAAGTGGCAGTCGGCGCGTTCTTCAACGGCAAGGAATTCCTCTTCCCTATCAATGTCAACTTTGAGCACAAGAAGCTCTTTCCGGGCAATCTTGGACCCTCTACAGGGGAGATGGGCTGCCACATGTTCTGGTCAGGACCGAACAAGATCTTCAACAGCACCTTGAAGAAATTCGAACAACGTTTTGCAGAAGAAGGCTATGTCGGCTACTTGGATCTCAACTGCATTGTCAACAACAACGGCATCTACCCCCTTGAATGGACGACACGGTTCGGCTATCCGACCATCTCTATCCAACAGGAGGGCATGATCACTCCCATCGGGCAGTTCTTCTCTGAGCTCGCATCAGGGGGGACAACAAAGTTCAAGGTCAAATCAGGATTCCAGATCGGGATGAGGGTCGTAGTCCCTCCCTTTCCTTATACTGATACTGAGACCTTCAACGTGAAATCAAAGGATTCGATCGTCTACTTCAAGAAACAAGTCGAGGGCATCCATATAGAAGATGTGAAACAGGTCAATGGCGAATGGGTCGTGACAGGAACATCCGGTGTCGTGCTCATCGTCTGCGGTGTGGGCTTCACGATGAAACAGGCCCAGAACCAGATGTATTCCCGCATCAAAAATATCAATATCCCCCACATGTATTACCGCATGGATATCGGCGATCGCTGGTATGAGGATTCTGACAAATTGCATAGCTGGGGATATCTGAGAGAGTTGTGATCACTTGGATTTTCTGAAGAAACCGAATCGGTGCCTCTTCGGCAGACGGCTATTGGCATACCTGATGTCCTCGACAGAATAGAATGAGCGCGGATTATGCTTCTTGACGAGATCGATGACCCCTCCAAGGTCGTGCTTGTCCACGATGAGGAAAATCAATTTGACCTTTCCCTTCGGGCCCTCACCGTCGAACACCGTAGGTTCAAGGTTCCTCCTATGCATCTCCTGGACAAGGACCGGGGCGTCCTTCTTGGTGATAACCCTCACGATGACCTTTCCCATCTGGAGGCGTTCTTCAATGGCCATTCCCACAAAGGTTCCTGTGGCGAATCCGCCTGCATATGCGATCATATGTAACCACGAGATGAGGTTGGCGAAGATCTGCTGGATGGCTAAAAGCCAGATGAGGACTTCAAAGAAACCGAGAAGGGGGGCATAATACTTGTAGCCCCGGGCGATGAAGATGACCCTGATGGTCCCCAACGAGACATCAATGATGCGGGCGAGGAAGATCAGTCCAGCGACGAGGAATAGGTCCATGGCAAGAATATCAATGATGGACTATTTAAACCTTGTGAACAGACACAGTTGTTGATCGCAAGCCCTTTTAGGAGCCCATCGGGGAAGGGCAACTCCTACTCTTCAATCCCTATGGACTGGAGAAATGAACTGATCTCTTTCACGAGAACATCAGGATTGTTGAGGACGATGATGTGGTTCTCGTTCGGGATGATCCTCAATGTCGAGCCCTTCACCAAGTCATGAATCTTCTGCGCTTTCAGCACATTGAAGATGGAGTCCTTCTCTCCCTCGACGATCAACACCGGCTGGGTGATGCTCTTCAGAATGCGGATGCCATTGAAGTGCGCCAAGTTTTGAAAAGTCAAGATCCAAGATTTGAACGAGGTATGGGTGATATCTGAATAGATCCTTTTAAGATCATAGTCTCCTGTCCCGACAAACTTCCCATAATCAACTGGTGATTCCTTTCTCCTGCCAAGATGCTTGTTCTTCAACAGGAGGTTCAAGAAATGCCTGACCAAGGAATAATTGCTGAATAAAGTTCTTAATGGCTCTGGGGCTTTGAAGGTGGTATCGATGAGAATGTAGGCTTTTGCCAAACGGGGATGCAGCTTATGGAACATGGTGGTGATGATGCCGCCGAAACAATGGCCGATGAGGATGAACTTCTTGATCTTTTCATGCCTTATGATCATGTACAGGTCCTTTGCAAAATACGTCAGGCCATAGTCCGAAGAAAGATGGGGCCTGCCTGATTTCCCGTGGCCCCGCAGATCCAATGCTAAGGTGGAAAACCCTTTTTTATGGAAGTAATGCCTCTCTCTGTTCCAGGCAGCGAGGTCGCCACCGATGCCATGGACAAATATGAGACAAGCATCGCTTTTTTTACCTTTTTCGATGTCATAATGTATTGGTGTGCCATCGAAGGAGGTGATCCATTTCTCCATGATGACTTTTTGATGGGTGTCCATATAAATATTTCGAAAAATCATGGGCAGGGCTACATTAGTGTTCTTTGTTGATGATCGATTTTTCAAAACATATTTAAAGTTATGATCTGCCGTGTTTTTTTCATGAAGATAACCTTTTTAGGAACAGGCGCTGTCTCGGGGATGTGTGTGTAATGGTCTCATGACCACATCTGGATTCGGTAGTGTGGGAGAAAAACCGATCCTTACTGCCGGGAAGGAACTTGGCGTGGTCAGAGCATTGATCGACAGGCATGGACTTGAATATTCGGCGAATGATGTCATCGATATGATACTGGAGAAGGCAGGCAAGTGATTCATTTATATAGAATCATGAATCTATTATTGATATGCCGAATCTTAAATATGATGAACGTGATAGCTATTCACTGCATGAAGGAAGGATATCCATTGCGCAATCAAATTAGTCCTCATGGAATTCATAAAAATTGACAACACGGATTCTGAAGAGTTCAAGGAAGCGTGGGAACTCTATGTTTCTTCCTTCCCTTCTGACGAACGAAGAACATTGCCATCACAGAAAGAATCACTCAGATGTCCGCAATACGCCTTTTTCAGGATACTCAACAATTCAACATTTGCCGCAATCATTGCTGTTTGGCATCTTGAGGATTTTTCGTTCATCGAACATTTCGCAGTCAAAAAGGATATCAGAAGCAAAGGGATCGGAACCGGATCACTCAAGGAATATCTCTCAAAAGAGAACAAAACAATCGTATTGGAAGTTGAAAGGCCGCCTTCAGAGAATGCATCCAATAGGATAACCTTCTACGAAAAGATCGGGTTCGCATTGAACACCTTTGAATACCTCCAGCCACCTTACGGAAAAGGAAAGAAACCCGTCCCCCTGTTCCTCATGACGTATCCAAACAAAATATCCGAGTCTGAATTTCTGTCGATCAGAAGCACATTGCACACTGTCGTCTATGGATTGAAAGAACCTCATTGGGATGAATAATATTTTTGTAAAGAAAAGGTAAACACTATCATTTCGCAAGATTCACATTCTTATAATGTTGATCCTCAGATACATCCTTGCCTAACACGTTTCTCCCCTTCTGCCAACACTTGATCATTTCTCGAGAATAATCCCCTAAATGTTACATGATCTGCCAGCGGGTCTTCTTGTTCAAAAAAACCCTGACATGATGACGAGAAGGATAAAACCACCAAGGAAAAAACTGGCGGCATTCATGATGAGGCTCAATAAGAATGATCTCTTTAAAGAAATGAGCTCTTTATTTAGGAAGTGGATAACATATGCTTCAAAGACAAAGGCGAATATCTCAGCCAATATGATGACCAATAGCATATTCTTCAGAAGGGGGAATACAAACCAGACAAGAGGGAGAGAGATGGCATTGGCAGCGATGACAGACAATAATGCTTTCTTTGACCTTTTTGCGGAAAAGAATATCCGAGCAGCAAGCAATTCTAAGATCAATGTTATAACGAGTGCTGTAATAAAATCTCTGATGTTTTTTGAAGCATCACTCTCCATGAACGGGGTAGTCTCCTTGAGATCGATGCTTCCATCAGGAAGCAGTTCAACGTCGTAGGTGCTCCTGAAATTCTCTCTTGTGACTTCAGGTGAAATAAATACCTTATCCTGACTCGGCAGATATACTGCCAGCTTAAACTCTATTGGGAGAAAATAGTTGAAATGGCATTCTGCATTTTCACATGTTCCCCCCCATGCCAAGGGTGATGGCATCCAAATGCAATCCTTTTCAGGATCATATTCGCTTATATTCAAGAGAGAGATCACATTTTCTCCTGGAAGACGATTTCCTTCCTGTTGACAGGAAAGCATCTTTGCATGGAATGAGCGATCCTGGACTTCCTGTCCTTCCCAGGTCACATGAAAATCAGCTGCCGGCTTAGGTCCGATGTCAGCAGAGACAAGAGCAGGGATGAGAAAGAACAACAGCAGTGTCAACATCATAAACCTGCTTTTCATCGTGTCAGCCTTGATATGCATCAGTATTTAAAATTTTCTGAAAGACCTGAATCCATGTGACGCAGGAGCCATCTTTCTACCTATTTCTTCTTTCTTGATGTCATATAAGTGAAAAAGATGCCTACGCCCAATCCGATGAGGGTGAATGCCGGGATCGCCGTGGGAAATTTCTCCACCAGAAGAAAGCCTGTCCCGATGCCTATCAGCAAGAATGCGGGAACTGGCCATCTGCTCATATCATGTTTTTTCATTTGTTTTCTTTTTTCAGCCATGGGTGTCCACCTCTTTTTTTGCAACTCTTTTTTCAGCGAGCAATCCTACACTCTCTTGTCGATCTCTGCGACATCCAACCTGTACTTTCCCTCGATATTTGCGAATCGCTCCACATCTTCAGGGCAGATGAATGTCAAAGAATATCCTTTCTCATCAACCCTTCCCGTCCTGCCTATCCGATGTATGTAAAATTCATCCTTTGTCGGCACATCGTAATTTATGACGATGTCAACCTTTTCGATGTGGAGGCCGCGCGCCGCGACATCTGTCGAGACCAAAATCCTGATCTTCCCATCCTTGAAAAGATTAAGGTGGTTCAGC
>JBDRLS010000136.1:0-9155 GCA_043812875.1 Nanobdellota archaeon | reverse complement strand
AAAAGAATCAAGAACTACATCTACGGCATCCTCAACTACTTCCACTACAAGATCACCAACGCACAAAGCGAAGGCTTCAACAACAAAATCAACATCATCAAAAGAAGAGCCTACGGCTTCCGAGACCTAGACTATTTCAAGCTGAAAATACTCCAAAACTGCGGCCTAAACCATCAGAACAAACCTTGAAGAGCCAATATTGTTTAATTTGCTCAATTGGAAAAATAGTTATCCACCCATAGCTGAAATGTTTCAGGCTTCCTTTGAGTAAGCTGTTTTTTTACATTTCCGGGGAATGGCATGACTTTCTTCATTCTATCTATATTTTCATAGTGGAGAGGATTTGCAATCGGGGAGTATAATGTAGGTCTTCCCTCCTGTTCGCGAAAATAAAAACGGACTTTGACATCAGAGAGTTCAGAGTTTGTTCCATCTTGGGATGGATGCCTATTGACCTCATCCAAAGATACCAATTGTTGATACTGATTGTTCCCCAATAATACAATAACCGCTTGTATTTTTCGCAACTTCGTCTCTCTTTCAGCTTCCTTTGTATAAAAACGAAAGCCTTGTCGATTCGTCAGGATTTCACAAAGAGTCAATCCATTTGCTTTATCAATATGAATAAGAAGATCATCATTTTGGGATGGATCATGATAATTAGGGGATTCAAAGGCGAATAATCCTGAGGACCTTTCTTGAAGAACAGGGGTAAGAAGCTCAATGAGGTGGTAGGCATGAACTCGGAAGATAAATCCTCTAGCTTTGCTTCCAGAGATGAGTCTTTCGATGGGTTGGTTGGTCAGCTGTGCAATATCCTTCAATGTTCCAGCAGGAACCCATGGTGTGAGGATTTTAGTTGCTGTTGCCAAGGCATCTTGATTATCGAACTTTGCTTCAATACCCATATCATTAGGTAAGACTGTATCGTATTTAAACTATTCCTTTGACAATTCAGAAAAACGTGACAGCCACTCACCAAAGTCATCCTCGCTCACAACCACTCCGCAGGCATGTTCATGCCCCCCGCCGTGGCCCTGGAGTCCCTTCAAAGACTCAGCGACGATCGGGGGCAGCAACACTCCTTTCGAACGCGTGCTCATCTTCACCTGGCCGTTCCGACGACGGGCGACGATCACGACTTTCTCAGGGAACTCGTGGAGCATCTGGTTGGCCAGATCCTTTGATAATGACAGCCGATCATCATTGTACTCATAGAGGAGAAGATGCCCTTTGACGCATTTCCGCGCTTCTGCACATAATTGCTCATAAATCGTGTTTGAAGCAAGATATCTCTTCCAGATGAACTTTCCCCCCGGTGTCTCCTGGTGGAGGATCTCATCCGGATGCTCTATCCTCGTAAGAGTATTCAACGATTTTCGTACATCAGAGGTCTTTCCTTTCAAATTGAATGAAAAGACGCGAGCAAGTGTTCCGAGCGGACTGTGGAAGAGCAAGGTTTCAATATCTTTCTTCCCCATCAGGTCAGGGTATTTCTCTGCGAATTCATCGATGAACGGAGGCAGCTGCCAATCACTCAAACAGCCGACGGTCGCGATCCAGAGGTCCTCCTTGAAAAGACTATAGACAATTCCTGAGGTGGACAACGGCTCTCCTTCCATCCTGGAGTTATAATAGGTGACCCCATGATAGTCCTGCACCTGATGATGGTCGATGACCACTATTGGCACATTCACCGCCTCGATGAACTCGTCCTCGACGCTGGCGATATCAAGGATGAATACTTTATCAGGGAGATAACCCTCAACAAAGCGCACGAATTTCATGTCGATCTTCGGAGTGGTCTTCACGATGATGCCTTTACCCTCGCGGACCTTTCGGTACATCATAAGGAAGCTGCTCAATCCGTCCGGATCATCATCGAAGAGGAACAGCGGCCGAGTAGAGGTTTCCAGCGCTTCCTTGATCTTTGCGAGAATCATATTTTTGAGGTCTGGCCTCCCGTTTATAAACATTTTGAAAAACAGACAGCTTTAAATATGAGTAAATGGCTTCTTTACATACCACTAGGGGGTGTAGATATGGTAGAACAAACAGCATATTTTGCCTTTATGATCATCGTCAGCTTACTAGGCTTAGGTATTGCCGGACTATTGACCTTGCATGTCCTCCGCAAGGATAAAGGCAACAAGAAGATGCAGCAGATCGCTGATTCTATACGGCAGGGCGCAAATGCCTTCATGAAGCGCCAATACACCACCATTCTCTTATTATCCTTCGCACTCGCCGTGGTCATCCTTTTGTTGTATGGCTTTGCGAGCAATTGGCACCTCGGTATCCTCACCAGCGTCGCCTTCATCGTCGGTGCAATCCTCTCCGCGGTTTCAGGCATCATCGGCATGTCTGTCTCAGTACGAGCGAATTCCAGAGTCGCCTCAGCTGCTAGGCGCAGCTTGAACGAAGCGCTCACCATCGCACTAAGAGGGGGGGCAGTGACCGGCCTCACTATTGCTGCGCTCTCTTTGATTGGCGTCTCCGTCCTCTTCTACGCATTTGGCGGAGCCAACAATCCTCTAGATACCCCCTTTCTCATCGTCGGGTTCGCATTCGGCGCTTCATTCGTGGCCCTCTTCGCCCAGCTCGGCGGGGGCATCTATACAAAAGGCGCTGATGTCGGCGCGGATATTGTCGGGAAAGTCGAGGCAGGCATCCCCGAAGACGACCCCAGGAATCCCGCAGTCATCGCAGACCTTGTCGGTGATAATGTCGGCGACTGCGCAGGAAGGGGCGCAGATATCTTTGAGAGCACAGTTGCCGAGATGATCGGCGCCATGATCATCGGAGTCGCCTTATTCCCTGTCTTCGGGGTAAACGGCATCTTATTCCCATTAGTGATCAGAGCATTTGACATCCTCGGCTCGGTCATCGGCATCTTCTTCGTGAGAACAAAAGAAGACGGCAACCCAATGCGCGCTATGAACCGGGGCTATTATGTCAGCGCATTCCTCGCTGCCATCGCCTTCTATTTCATGACGAAACTTATGCTCCAAAGCCCCCAATACCCCGAAGCCCACCTTTGGTTCTTCTTCGCAGGGCTCATCGGCATCATGACCAGCATCATCATCGTCTGGATCACCATCTATTACACTGAGGGGAATTTCCGTCCGGTCAAGAGCATTGCGAAAGCATCTGAGACCGGGCACGGCACAAACATCATCCAGGGCTTTGCCGTCGCTTTAGAGACGACCGCCCTTCCAGTCATCGTACTCGCCACAGCACTCTTCTTTTCCTTCAAATTCGGCGTCCTGACAGGCATCCCCCACGGCGGGCTTTACGGCACGGCCATCGCCACCATGGGCATGCTGGCCACAGCAACATATGTCTTAGCCATGGACACCTATGGCCCGATAGCTGACAACGCCGGAGGCATCAATGAGATGGCTGGATTGCCGAGCAATATCCGTGATCGGACAGACAAGCTCGATGCAGCAGGCAACACGACAAAGGCACTCACCAAAGGCTATGCCATCGGCAGCGCGGCATTGGCAGCATTCCTCCTGTTCTCAGCGTACATCACCGATGTCATCAAGCTTGATGTGACCAAGATGTATACTGATGCCTCGGGCCATTTCGCTGTTGATATGACAAAGGTTCCGGTCTTCATCGGCGCCCTCCTTGGAGCGATGTTGATCTTCCTCTTCTCATCTTTCGCCATCAAGGCAGTGGGCAAGACAGCCTATGCCGTGGTGAATGAAGTGAGGCGCCAGTTCAAGGAGATCAAGGGCATCATGAAAGGCAAAGCCCAGCCGGACTACGCGAAATGCGTCGACATCTGTGCAACCTCTGCATTGAGAAGCATGATCATGCCAGGGCTCTTGGTCGTGGTCTTCACAATCCTCGTCGGCGTCCTGCTCAAGGCAGAAGCCGTGGCAGCATTCCTCATGGCAGCGACCATTGTCGGCATCCTCATGGCCTTGCTCATGAATACTGGTGGAGGCGCATGGGACAACGCCAAGAAATACATCGAGGCAGGCCACCACGGTGGCAAGGGCAGCGAAGCGCACAAGGCCGCGGTTACAGGAGACACGGTCGGCGATCCGTTCAAGGACACGGCAGGACCGAGCCTGCACGTGTTGATCAAGCTGTTGGCGACGCTGACGTTAGTGTTGGCGCCATTGTTCCTTTAATTGGAGGTAATAAATATGGCATATGCATTGGATCACGTCTTTAGTCCGCAGGGGAACGAAGAGAGAGTAAGTCGTCATTTTACGAGACTTTCTCATGAACAAAAGGAATCGCTCACCCCTGGAAATATAGTATGGTATTTACATGAAAACATGTTTTATCGCGTAAAAGTATATGTAAAACATGATAATAGAATTGCAGTGTATCCAATTGGCGAAATACACCTTCAGCGTGCGCAATTCATCCTTGCTAATGCAGACGGTGAAATGGACGGGATGGAATTATTCTCTCTGACAGATGAAGAAGGACTTCAAAAATTGGTGGAGAGTGATTCTGATCTTTTCGCTTTTAATCTAGTAACATCTCCACCTTATAGACCTGGTAGATTGAGCTTGCCTGAATACCAATGCTAGAATTACAGCGCTTGGCCGCAGCTGAGACATATGTGGGCTTGTAATTGTTCATCATACTTCGTGGTCGTTCCGTAATCTACCTTAGCCTCGCACTTGGGGCAACGGGGCTCCAAGTGGTCCATGGAGTTAAAGAAGTTCTGACCACCCAACATTAGCATCAATAATAAGTTGTTCGTTTAAATACCTTTCGCTCAAATAGTGAAATTTCTGGCTAAATGGGCGATCTATCAGCCATGATCGGCTGGCACTGAGAGAATTCTTTTAAGGTATCCTTCTCAAGAGCATAGAAATGGCACCAGTTGCCCAACGGGTGATTATGATATCCTCGATAATCCAGATTTGCTCCTGGCCGGGCAACCATGATTATATTTAACTCCTGATTCATGGACTGCCATGCCCTCAGGCTGCATAACTTATCGAGTGCAGGTTTAGGATCAGTCCCTTCTCCTTTGAAATCCACATGGAGCACATAAAGAAGCCCGGCATTTGGAAGATATTTCCATTCAATTTCATCCGAGAAATCAAGGAGGTGCTCCCAGGGAATATAGGGTGCATCAACACCTTTCACTTTCTTTACGAGATGGGACAGCCCCACTGAAAAGGCGTGGAGTAAGTTATCTTTAAATTCTGTTTTTGAAGGTTTATGCGGATGCTCAGATCGGGCATCATCTTCCCGGCCACGCACTCGTTCCTGTAAGTGATCTATAACCTCTCCGTACATCTCGTTTGGAATGCCCTCGATCATAACTGAATGATCATAACGAAGCCCTTCAATCTCCCTCACAATCCGTTCTATATCATCCATATCTATCATCCGAAAAATTTGTCCAACTTGCTCTGCGCCTTCGGCTGTATCTCTTCCGAAGCTATTCCCAGAACCTCAAGGATCTGCTCTACTGCAGGGATCACCTGGTGGGTGATGTAATATTCTGCGTCGCATTCCTCAGGTGAGACATCATCTAACAGCTTGGCACGGTCCCGGATGAGTTCCTTCCCCACTGTCACCACATACCTGATGGTGCTGCCCGGGGTGATGACCTGCCCTTTTTCCTGGAGTTGTTTTGCTACTGCGACATGAGGCCCGATGAGGTCATACTCCTCCACTCGTTTCTTCAGGGTCGTAGTTATGGCAAGTTGTTCGATCGCGACCTTGTGTTCCCTCAATCGACGGATGACCGTCTGCACAAACAGCAATGCCTTCTCCCTGTCCTGCTCCTTTAGCGCGATCTCCAGGAGGCGGCGTTGCACCTCCCTCACCAAGGGAGGCAATTGTTTCCTCGTTAACTCAAATCCTCGAATGGTTAACTCGTCCTTTTTTCCAAGAAGAGCATATTTCTTCTTCCCTCCTCCGATGAATAGTCCTTTGGGATAAAGCTCTTTCCTCTCCAGCTCCATGACTCCCGGCAGCTCTATGTTGATCTGCTCGAGGAGTGCCAAGGCGGATTCTTCAGAAGCCGCGCCTAATGTCAAGAAAATATTCTCCGTATCAGCATAGATGACCTGGAAGTTCCCGTCCTGAATTTTTTGGATCGCATCCCCTATATGCATTCTTCCGAAGGAGGTTATTGCCTTCACCACTGAGGGGACATGCCATCGTGATCCTGGAAGGGAGAGATAGGGGAAGGCTGCATTGGCCAGCTGTTTTAATGACTTGGATCTCTCTTGTAATTGCTTATTTTCATGCGCCATCTTCGAGATCCGCATGCGGCGGGTGATGAGATCCTCGATGATGGAGGGAATGAAGCCGCGACGCTTTTCACAGATCCAAAGCGGTTCTCCAGGAACATTGCTCTGGCCCTCGCAGCAGCTGCATTGTAATGTGTCTGGACCGATGTTATGCGCTGAGATCACGCTCGGGTAGAATCCTTGGAAGTCGAAGGCCATGATGCGCTCATAGATGCCTGTTTCAGGAGGCAGGATCACTGTATCGGGCATTGGCTCATCTCGTTTCCATTGGCCCTGTCTGTTCGGTGCAGCAACTGAAGAGGCCCTTCCCATGCGCAGCAGATACCATTCAGCGAGCTGTGGATCGCCCTTTCTGGTGATATCGACGGCAGGCAGACCGACAAGTTTCGAAAGCTCGATGATATGAGGGAGATGCTCTTTCATGATCGCAAACACTTTTTTTGCAGTCATGATGGCATCGTCCTCATCTATGTTCCCTAGAGCGAGGTCTGGCAAATCATGATGTTTGAAATAGCGATGAAGGTCAATGTGTACGATGCCGCTTATCAGCACAGCGTCCCTCAACCTCAATTCAGAATAGTCCAGCCCGAGGTCGAGGCGCATCCCCAACCGATCGCTCCTATCTTTCAAGAAAGCCAATCCCTGCTCCGTGTCGTATCCGACGAGGATATCTGGTTGGTATTCTGAAATCGCTTCTTTAAGCTCTTTGATGACCTCTCCTTCACTCTTTTCAGCGCTTACGGTCAACAGGTTTGAAAATCCTTCACCTTGAAGTCCGACTTCACTGAGGCGGAAATGTGAGGTTCTCGTGAGCGCAATTGACAGTATTTTTGGGGAAGCGAGACTTTCGCCAGTGCGAAGCTCAAAGCGTTCCCCTCGAAACACACTGACCTTGCTCCGCTGGTTGATGTAATCCCCCTCGATTTCAAGAAGGCTGAATGGCTGGACACCTTTATCAAAGAGCCAGCTGCGGACAAAAGGGATGTCATATTCAAAGCAGTCCAGGACATCCTTATGCTTGATCAGGCGATCTTTCAGGATGGGCACTGATCGAGGAAGGTCAACCTCGACCTTGACGAACTCCTTCTCCTGAGCATGAAGCTTTTTTTTGACCAGTGAGAGATTTGTGATCCTGCCATCTGATGCTGGTATTGCGAGATTTGAAAGGCTTTTGAGCAGCGACTCAGGATCCCCGTCGGGGAGTGCTAAAAAGTAGGGGGGATAGCTCTCATCGATGACACAGATCTGCCTACCGTCTGATGTCCGGCCGTAGGCATGGATCACTGCTTTATCATGGATCACCTTGTAGGTGATGTCGATAGGATAGAACATCTCTGTCGCCATAGAGTGGTGAATAGTTATTTTTCTATTTAAATGTGCTGGTTCTGCGACGTCCATCTTACTTTGATGGGCAAATTACCTCATTCGATGGATGAAACCATGAATCCCATAACATTTTTAAAGCGGCATGCTATATGCCAAACATGCAACTCTGTCCTAAATGCGGAAAAGTGACATTGAGCTATGACATCAGCCTGGATGGTTTCCGTTGCAGCAGCTGCGGTTTCACCCAAGGACTACAATCAATGAAGGAGTGATCACCATGATTCAAAGCAAGCACCAGCGCATCGGCGTCTTTGTCGATGCCCAGAATATGTACTACTCAGCAAAAGACTTCTACCAGAAGAAAGTGGATTTCAACGCCATCCTGAAGGAGGCGATAAAGGGACGAAGCCTCATCCGGGCCATGGTCTATGTGATCAGGGCAGACATGAAAGAGGAAGGGGGCTGGTTCGACAAGCTCAAGAGTTTCGGCTATGAAGTGAGGTCCAAGGATCTTCAGACATTCATTGGCGGGCATAAGAAAGGTGATTGGGATATCGGCATTGCCATGGACATGATTGAGCTCGCCCCGAAATTGGACACGTTAGTCCTTGTGTCAGGAGATGGTGATTTCATTCCCCTTGTAGAACACCTAAGAAGGGCGTTGGGATGCCGCGTCGAGCTCATAGCGTTCGGCAAGAGTGCCTCTTCTAAACTCATCGAAGTCGTTGATAGCTTCACTGATCTGGGGAAGGCGACAGGAAGATATCTCCGTTCAAGCACGATACATAAATCAGCCCCCCGTCAGGCTGAGCCACAGGCTGCAGCAATGAGCGCTGTTCTGCTGCCGGACAGGAGTGCCTTAAAAAAACCCGCCCCAAAGCCTGCAGATGCCAAAAAACATGAACGACCTGCAAGAACTCCGCAAGCTCCTCCAATCCTTTCGTGATAGGAGGGAGTGGAAACAGTTCCACAATCCGAAGGACCTCTCTATCGCCATAAGTGTTGAGGCAGCAGAACTCTTAGAGCACTTCCAGTGGCACACCCCAAAGGAGATCGAGACTATCCTCAAAGAAAGACGTACAGACATATCCCATGAATTAGCTGACATCCTCTCGTTTGTCATCCTTTTCGCTGACGCGACAGGTATTGACATCTCTGAAGCAGTCAAGGCAAAACTAGACATCCTTGAGAAGAAATACCCCGTTGATAAGGTCAAAGGCAAGAACCTGAAGTATGATGAGTATTGACGCCTCTTTTTCCATAATAACATTTAAATACCTACAATTCCCCCCCCCCTAAGATGTCACTATTTCATAGAAAGAAAACCCACGAGATCTATCTTGCATATTCCTCTGATAAAGCACTCTCCCATGTCGCAACGCGTCAGACTAACCTTGGCACAGACGTCTCACCCTTGTTATGGTATCTCCACAAGCATGAAGGGAACGGTGAGGGTGTGGAAACATACCTTTTCCCTGACCATGACTGGGCACACAGCAAGGTGACGAGAAGAGGTCATATTGACTTCCACGCATTCCGTCTGGAGGCTTTTCCATCAGGACTAGTATTTGCATCATTGCACAC
>JBDRLS010000135.1:0-5959 GCA_043812875.1 Nanobdellota archaeon | reverse complement strand
CGCGAGGATGTTGATGCTGTCAGTTGTATTCTTAGTGAATATGATCTCTTGGGGCTTGGCATTGATGAAATCCGCCACTGCCTTATGCGCGCCGTCATAAAGCTCTGTTGCCTCTTCGCTCAATCTATAGACACCGCGGGGCACATTTGCATTCTGCTCTTGATAATATCGCGTAATTGCACCTATGACCTGCTGCGGCTTCTGAGTGGTTGCTGCATTATCGAGATATACCAAAGGTTTTCCATGGATCTCTCTCTTTAGGATGGGGAAGTCCTCTTTCAGCTGCATTGCTTGGTTGTTGTTCATAGTAATCCCAGATGCATCTTCACCTCTTCACTCGGCTCCCACGGCGGGTCGAATGTGAATTCCATCCTCGGCTCGTGAAAGCCCTTCTTCATGAGACTCCCTTTGATATCAGCGACGAGCTGCGGCGCATACGGGCACGCTGGGCTCGTGAAAGTCATCTTGACGAAGATGTCCTTGTTATCAACCTTGATCCCATAGATAAGCCCTAGTGTCCAGACATCAAGGTCAATCTCTGGATCCTTGACTGTTTTGAGCACATTTATCGCATCATCCTTTGAGAGGGACGCGCGTTTCAAGTCTTCACTTCCCAATGCCTTCAGCATGGCAAAATGTACTTTTTGCTTGAGTTTAGCGCTCTGAAAGATATCCCTGACGGGGATGAAATAAGCTTCCACCATCTTCTGTGTTGCAAGCTTCTTGTCCAAACCGCGGCTCATCAGATAGAAGAGCTTTTCCTCGTCGAGCTTTCCGATGGTGGCCCCGTGGCCGCACTTTACATCATCATTGTTTATCTCAAGATGGGGGATGGCGTCTGCTTCAGCGTCCTCGGAGAGAAGCAAGGCATCCTGCTTTTCATAGCCGTTTGACCGAGGAGCGTCCTTACCAATGTTGACCAAGCTCCGGCTCAATCCTTTCGCACCCTGATTGAGGACGCCCTTTGTTTGAATAGTAGACAAGGTCCGAGGTGCCTCATGGATTGATGCAGTATAGATATCAAATTTTTGCCGGGCATTGCCGATGTACAGGACTGTAGTGTTTGCTTCTGCGCCCTCTCCACAAAGAAGGGTCGTGGTATTGCTCCGGGTATATTTGCCACCGACGCAGACTTCTATCCAATTGACCTTTGCTCCTCGGTCAGCCAATGCCCTGCGTCGCTGGATATTGAGCATGCCCTCATTGACGTCTTGGATGGTGACGATATCGACTTGCGCAGCGGCCTTCGCAATGACTCGGATATCATCACTCAGATAGCCATCAGAAAGGCCTTTTGTTGATCTAGAGAGGAGTATCTTTGCTCCACTTCTCGGTCCTGCCATGATGAGGATCGTCGAAAGGAACGGCGCTTTCGCGATCTCTGCGCTGATATCGATAGGCGCATCGACAACAATGTCCTCGGGTATCTTGATAAAAATGAAATCATTTGCAAATGCTTGGTGATGATAATAGAGCCTATGATGATCCTCATTATCCTCCCAGGAATCCCCGAAAAAGTCTTGTGCATCCCACTCCATGGACGCTGAACTAAGGACTTCGGCCGCGTCATCATCATGATGGATATCCAATCTCCTTTCCGGCTTCGGGAGTGCTTCGATGGCATTGAGATTCTCTTGAGGGTCGATGCAGATGGTAAGGCCGTGCTTGAAGGAGGGCAAGGACGCTTTCAAGAGCTTCGCATACTGTTTCTTCCTATAGGAAGAATGCCATCTCTTTTCTTTGTCCAATGATTTTTGGAATGCCGATAGCATCATGATCACCCGAGACTGCCTTCCATCTCCAGTTCAATGAGCCTGTTGAGTTCAACAGCGTACTCTAGGGGTAGTGCTTTGACAATGGGCTCGATGAATCCTGAGACAATCATCTGCGTGGCCTCATCTTCGCTCAAACCGCGGCTCATGAGGTAGAATATCTGCTCTTCGCTGATCCTGCCGACAGTCGCTTCATGCGCAAGCTCTGTCGTGCTTTCCTTGACATCGATATAGGGATAGGTATTCGAGCTTGAGATGTCGTCCATCATCAATGCATCGCAGACAACGCTGGACATGGTGTCCTTCGCGCCTTTATGCACAGACAAGAGTCCTCTGTAGGATACAATCCCCCCATCCTTGCTGATGGCTTTTGATTTGATTGTGGAGCTCGTGTCCTTGCCGATATGCACGATCTTGTTTCCCGTGTCCTGATGCTGGCCTTTCCCTGCAAAAGCGATCCCGATGAAATCTGACCTGGACCGATCGCCAATGAGTATTGACGCCGGATAGAGCATGGTGACCTTGCTCCCGAGATTGCCATTGATCCATTCGATGACACCATCATCATAGACGACTGCTCTCTTGGTATTCAGGTTATAGGTGTTCTTGCTCCAGTTCTCGATGCTTGAATATCTTGCTCGCGCTCCCTTGAGCACAAAGATCTCGACACACCCCGCGTGAAGGGAATTCTCTGTATATTGAGGAGCAGAGCAACCTTCGATATACTGCATCTCTGAATCCTCATCCACAATGATGAGTGTATGCTCAAATTGCCCCCCCTTCTTTGCATTCATCCTGAAATACGCTTGGAGGGGAACCTTTAGCTTGACTCTCTTAGGGATATAGATGAACGTCCCCCCGCTCCACACAGCGGCATGGAGCGCAGAGAATTTGTGAAGATTTGCCGGGACACAGCTTGTCATGAAATATTTCTTCATCATATCGGGATATTGCTTCAATGCCTCATCGCAATCGAGAAAGACTACTCCTTGGTCTTCCCAGACCTTCTTGAGGCTATGATAGACCACTTCGCTTTCGTATTGCGCTCCTACACCTGCCAGCGCATGCTTTTCTGCTTCCGGGATGCCGAGCTTATCAAATGTTTCCTTGATATCATCAGGGACATCATCCCATGATTTGGAATTTTGCTCCGCATCCGGGCGCATGAAGTAATGTATCTTAGAGAGATCAAGGTCCTTAAGGCTAGGTCCCCAGCCCGGCGTGGGTAATTCTTGGAACAGCTTGAATGCCTCAAGACGTTTCTTCAGCATCCACTCGGGCTCTTTCTTCTGCTTTGAGATCTCTCTCACGATCTCTTCTGAGATACCTGGTTTAGCTCGGAACTTGAGATTCTCAGGATTATGGTGGTCATAGCTCTCCCTATTCACCTCGAAATCTTTCACTTCCGTCTTGGATAGTTCTTGCATATGAACTCACCTTCCCTCGATTAACAATTGTTAATTGCCTATATATAAATCTTTTCTTCCCAAACTCTGCGATGACCAGTTCCAATAATAGTTATCACCTAAAAGTGACTATAAATTAGAAAGATTTATAAAGAAACCCGGGATTCAGATGACTATGAATAAAGTGGAAACACTAGCGGATATCGTCCAAGGCCTGAGGGATCCTGTATTCAGAGGAAAGTTTGACAAGCACACCGCCCTCATCGAGACGGATCAGGGGAGGGTTTACCTTTATGCATTGCTGAATCCTCATTGGCAGAAGCATGTCAGCGCTGAAATCGGACAAGATTTATACAAGAGACTTCTTGATTTTTTGGATCTTAAGGAAGAAGGAAGGGACCAAGAGAGACAATACCTTCATGAGACCGGAAATCCTGATAGGAGACATTTTAACCTGCCGCCGTTGGCCATTGACCGTTCAGCGCCATTTGACCCTCGGAAGTTCTTCAATGCGCTGAAAACCTCAGAAGAGATCAGTGCGCTCCTCATGGAAGCAGAAACGATCATCTATGAGGAGTTCTTTAGGCAGGCAGAGAGAGATGAGACATTGTTTGTCCGCGCCTACAAAGATGAACTCGAGTCTGGATATAAGAAAGACGATCAAGGCCTTAATGATGATTATCAACGAAGATTATCACAAAAGATCGGATTTCTGAAAGAATCAGTTGATGATAACTATCCAAGATCGTTTGTGGTCGGTAATCTGCAAAGTTTATCTGAACAGATGCCTTTGATGGATATTGATACTTCAATATTTGAACTGCAAGAGGAATACACAGATGATCGAGAAAAAAATGCATTGAGGCACATCATCGAAGCTGCTGAATCAGTATTGGACAATCGAGAGTTATTGCAGAAACATTCTGCAGCCTACCAGAATCATGTCCTGGACACATTCCATGAGAGAGCGGTCAAGGTGGCCAATGATAGACACGTGACAATTGAACTTGATTCACAATTCCCCTTGGATTTGGAGCTTGAAGTGAATTGGAATGCATATTTCAGCGGAGATCGAAAGCCACCAAAATATGATCAATCCGAGGTCTTGGATGCGCCTCTTCCTTTGAGAGAGAAGATTGTGGATTCAATTGAAGCTCGTTTTATGAAATATAGGACGCAGTTGATAGGACTTACACACATTCTTTCAGGAGCTGAACAATCACATCCCCAATCCGATCCATATTCAACATTGCATAATGAAGCAAGATATCCAAATATCCCTTATTCCCAAGAGGCGATAAAGGAGTTGAGAACGCTTTCAGAAAAAATACGTCGAATATTTACCTTTCCTGACCTGTGCGACATGGCTGTCCCTTCAGACATCATGGAACAACAAGAACTTCGTTATGTCATGATAGAAGAACCTAAAGATCCATTGGACCTTGATTTTGAATATGATGCAGAATTCGATCAAAATAGACATCTCCCAGCGATACTCACTGATGATGAGATCACCTTGTTCGGGATCTACCGCCTCGATGACTCTGGGATAGAAAGAATAGGGTTTGTTGAAGGCTATGGCACAAGACTGGAAAGCAATGGATTCAAGATACTGTCAGCGAACAGCCTCGAGCTCAATCGGTTCCGGGTTCCTGGTGGAACGGAGATCCATGAGACCTTGGTGAATTACGTCGAAGATTGGTTAACGGCCTATGCTCAAAAAATGAAATATGAAGGTGTCAGCATGGGGAATCAGGATGAAAATATCGCGACAGCATACTCAATGTATATGCCTGATGTCATCAAAGAGAGCTTGATATTCAACGGCATGTTCTCAAAGCATGTAAAGTCCCATATCTTTTCTGGATCTGACGGTGAGGCCGCCATCGCTTTCCCGAACAGTTCATATTGGATCTGGAAACCGAAAAGCCTCTAAGACCGGTTCTGAAAATCAGTTCATGTCGTCCCTTTGCCAATAATCCCACACCCATATCCTTTTCTATTCATGAGCGATACTGGCCAAAATGAATCCGATCCCATAGATTTTCATCAAAACCCTTAAATACTAAACCCCGTTAAGTTTCTCCATGACTTATGCCATGCCTCAGGAGATCGAAGTGTGGTATGTGATCCCTGCGCTCAGGCGTGAGCTGGCAAGGACTTTTATTGAAGACCATCATCTCAGCCAGAAAGAGGCGTCAAAGATCCTCGGCATCACTGAATCCGCGATTTCTCAGTATCTCAAGGCGAAGCGAGGAAAAGAACTCAAATTCAATAAGGATGAACTCGACCATATCAAATTGACAGCAAAGAAGATGATATCAGACCGAGAAAACCTTCTCAAATATATGTATGCCCTATTGAAAGAACTTCGAGGATCGAAGTCTGTCTGCGCCCTCCACCACAAATTCGATAAGACCTTGTCCTGTGATTGTACAATATGCACGGAACAATGATTTACGATGAAGGAACACATACATTCCAATCTGATATGGGACCTTCTACCGGACATATCAAGAAATTTTGCCTTTACAATTCCTAAACTCCCAAAAGATATCAGCCTTGATCTTGCGGTGGGCTATGCTCTTTGCAGAGTCATCGATACCATCGAGGACTGTCCGCTCCCCCATGATGAAAAGGTGATACATTTTCAATCGTTTCTCATTCAATTACATGGTGGAAAAGATGGTGATTACTCTCAGGTTTCATGCAAACCCCATTATGAAAAGCTGATGAATTCAGTCCCTAGTCTTATGGCCATATTCCAAACATTGAGAAAGG
>JBDRLS010000134.1:0-4439 GCA_043812875.1 Nanobdellota archaeon | reverse complement strand
TTTAGAAAGAAGATTGAACATAAGAATGCCGTTATGCCTGAAATGGACGCTGTCCAGAGATCGGCGCCAACTAGTATCGCTATCCAGATGCTCAAACTTATTAAAAGGCCTTGAAAAAAACGGAAAGTGTAGACCTGGGCGACCTGATTACAGCCCTCCAGCAACGACCAAACAGGCACTAAGCATATATTGATTCCTGTTATGAAGCACAACAAAAACCATGGTGAAATCCACTGAATGCCGGAATCGGGAGAGGTAGAAAAGAAAATATAGCCTCCTATTCCAAGGCCAATGACTGCTAATATACCACCGACTAAATACCATTTACATGCAAAGTCGGCTAAACTAATAAGGCGCGAAAGAGAATTTCTATCACCGAGTATGTGCCCAGATTTATCAAGATTTAATTTAGACCATTCATGGCTGGCAAACTGAACGATGACCGTGCCGAGTCCTAATTCTATAAATACCCGAAGAGCCAGAATTGTGGCAAAGGTATAATAGTAGCCTTGAAGTTCGGGTGTGAATTTTGTAGCAATAAGAATGACGGTAACTGGTTCTGCGCAAAAGCTCCATCCTCTTCTTGATAATCCGAAGAAAACGGCCCGATCTATTTCGGCGCGTCGCGCCAATGACCGGATTCGGATTCCAAAATTTTGAAAAAATGTCTGTGTATTTGCTATGGCAGGTCCGTTTAAATATGCCATCGGATAAAGAACTTCCCTCGTAAAATGTTTCGTGTGAAGAGCGGTTACAGACCCCGTATAGGATTAACCTGCTTATTGCACGAGCGCTCGTGTGTTCGTTTCTTGATCTTTCCCAGCATCTCTCTGAAAGTCATGAACTTGAAGTCTGTCAATTCTGTGAATTTCTTGTTACTCATGCTGATATTGAGCGGCCTATTGTCCCCGAATTCGAGCTCCTTGATCGAGCAGGGAGCTATATTTCCTTTCTTTATCCCCAGCTCTTCCTTCACCATCTTGGCAAACTCATACCTGCTTATCGCTTCGCTGGAACAGACATTATAGCAACCGGTAATCTTCTTATCAATAAGGAGCTCGATCGCCTTGCACGCTTCCCGGACATATGTCGGAGAGAATATCTGGTCGATAGCCATTGTGAGCTGCCTTCCTGAATTCAGGTCGTTTATCAGGCCGGAGAGCACCTTATCATCTCCTGAGACATCATAAAGCTTGGCTGGTCTCACGATAAGGTATTCCTTATTTGAACCCATGAGGTAATCCTGACCTCTTTCTTATGCCTGCCATATGCCAGCACTGGCTTTCTCTCGTCCTGTTCAGAGTAGTTGCCTTTGCTTCCTTCAAACACATAATCTGTTGATACGAAGATCGGGGTTACCCCTGCCTCAAATAGCTGGAATATCAGCTTCTTTGTGCCGGCGACGTTTATGCCATAAGTCCTTTCAGGGTATATCTTGCAGCTATCCATCGCTGTTATCGAGCTGCATATCACTGCATGGCTAAAATCTTTTAGGCTCAAGTTCAGTCTTTTCAGGTCAGGATTCTTAAAATCAAACTTGACAAGGCCTTCCTTCTTGTTGTTCGCGTAGGTGCCTACGGCCTTCTTATTAGCCTTGGCGTAATGCTCCATGAGTTTTCCGCCGAGAAAGCCCGATGCTCCGAAGATTAATATTGCCATGATATTTGACTTGTCAAAAGTTAAATCCGCCGTGATGGATAGTATTGTTTAATCGATTACGCTGTCCTTGTCTATGAGTTCTACTTTCGGGAAGAGAGTTATGAATTTCCCGCCGTTCTCCAGATATGTCCTGTTGTTTCGTATTATGCTTTTTGAATGCACCCAGGCGAGTATTATCACATAGTCTGGATTGCGTTCATACATCGCGCTTATCGGCAACACAGGGATGTGCAGACCAGGGCTATAAAGCCCTTGCTTTATCTTATCATCATCCACTATGTATTCTATGTATTCTCCCAGATCAAAGAGATAGATGATGAGTGTCCCGCCCCTCGCTGCTCCGAAGCCAGCAATCTTCTTAGCTTGGGACTTCAGTTCATTCAATAGTTGTTTAAGCTTCTTCTTCAACTCAGCCAGGTTCTTGTTGAAGCCAGCAAAGAACCCTTGGCCATACACTCCGCGGGACTCTTCCAGTATGATCAGACCATCGACTGATGGTGAGACTGCCCTTTTTCCTCCAACAAGCTGGGCTTTGCAGATTATCGATCCTCCCTGGATGTTGACTCGCTCCACGCCTATCAGCTCCAATCCCAGACTCTTCAGAAATGATACTAGCGGCTTGATCGTATGGTAGCTCAGGTGCTCATGAAATATTGTCCCCAGAAGCATCTTATCGATGACATCGATGAGGTATGAGACTTCGAAATAGAATAGGCCATCTTTTTTCAGCAGGTTTCTTACTCCGATAGCCATCTCTTTCAGGTTGTCTACGTGGGCAAACACATTGTTAGCGACTATGATGTCGGTCTTGCCATATTTCTCATTTATCTCCTCGACTGCCTTCATATCAAACATTATCGGGAGGGTCTCGATTCCCAAGCTGTTTGCGTACTCTGCTACATTTTTTGCCGGATCCACTCCAAGCACCCTCATGCCTTTTTCCTTAAAGAACCCCAGGAATGCTCCGTCATTGCTTCCTATATCGATGACAAAAGAACCTGGCTTAAGATTGTTATCATCCATGACTTTTTTTGAGTAGTCTGCGAAATGCTCCCTCAGGCTGGTCTTTCCACTGAAGTATGTATAATCAGAGAAAAGGATGTATGGATCTACGACATCCAGCAGCTGAACGTGGCCGCAAGTTTTGCATTGGTACATGTCCAAGGGATAGGTCTCCTGCTTATGCTTCAGCTTGTCTTTGGGTACAAACGCTCCTCCGACAGCTGATTTTCCTATGGGAACGACCAAGGTCGGCTTGTCGCTGTTGCAGAGTCTGCAAGTTATCTTCTTGTAATGGTCCTTGCCTCTCCTCGAATCAAGTATGCATCTTAATCCTTCTTCCAATGGCGTGAACTTGAATTGCGGGAATAATGTTTTGAGGACAGAATCATCATAGGCCTTGTTCGCTTTGTCCTTGCTTCTTGGCTTGTGATGTATAGTCAATTTCTTATCAAGCAGCTTTTCAATCATCTCTAATGATTCTGCGTATGAGTGGGGTTTGTCGCCGCCGATGTTTATCACTCCTTTGAAATCGCTGAACGAAAGAAGCCCGACGATCTTCACGATATCATCCACGAAAAGGAACTCTCGGAGCTCGCTTCCATCGCCCCATAGAGTGACTTCTCCTCCTTCCAAGTATTTTATCAGGAAGCCTGATGGCGTCGATGCTATTATCGTTTCGCCAGAACCATAGATTATCGACGGGCGCAGGATCACAAGCGAACTATCCTTTAACTTTGAGAACTCAAAACTCAGCAGCCTCTCTGAATCAAATTTTGAGAGTCCATAATAGGTGTCCGGCTCTAAAGAATTCTTCTCTTGTATATGAGTATTATCAACATCCACGCCGTACACTGCTATCGAGCTAAAGAACATGAACCTCTTCACAGGATTCTGCGAAAACACTTTGCAGATATTCACAACCATCCTCACATTCTTGTCGTACGCGTCCAGGTCGTTACCGTAATTTGATTTTATTCCTGAACACATTATGACATGAGTTCCCATATCAAAATATTCTTTCAGCCTTGAGCATTGCTCTGCGTCAGTCAAGTCTATCTCTTTTGATGATATGCCGATGGTCTTCAGCTCAGGATGCTTCTCTTCAAAGTAGGCCTTGATCCTGTGCCCGACAAATCCTGTGTGGCCCAGGATGACTACTTTCTTCATGGTTGGATGGTTTTCTTTCATTTTATCTCAATCTCACTCCCGACATTTCCGATTTTATCCTCATTCATTGTGTATATAACCTCTATGTATTTAACATATTGCCTATCAAGGAGTAATAGCATATTTAACCCCGACGAATGTCAACGCTTTTTTTTAAAATAATTCACAGTTTCTAATACTTTTATAACTGGCTCTAAAGGAAATCAGAATGCATTATCGGCTGATGGATATCCCAAAGCAGTTTATTATGATTGTCCATCATGCAAGGGTTTGGGCAATTCTTGAATGTAATGGATTTATATGCTTCTTTTCGCTGTTCGGATTTCCATGTTTCCTTGAAGCTGGCCTTTGAAAGGTCTCCAAAACAATATTGGCTCATGTTCGAAAGATGGCAACAGACATAAACCTTTTGGTCTGCGGTGATGACTGTGAGGAAATGGTGGCCGAAACATTTCCTATAGGGCCGCACCCTTCCCTTATCAACCCACTCCCACCTGTTTTTCGGATATGATACTGTGAACTTATCATCAAAAAACTCTGTGCAACGATTAAGTTCGGAGATCATCTCATCTACCTCTTCAGAAGAACAGTTGACCTTGTTATTATAGCCG
>JBDRLS010000133.1:0-2638 GCA_043812875.1 Nanobdellota archaeon | reverse complement strand
ATCTCGTCAGGGGTCGCATCCTTCATGTTCTTTCTTGCGTGGGGACCGATGAGCTGGCTGCCTTCGATGGACAAGGAAAAACCGTCCTTCTGGAATTGGCCGATGTATAATCCAAGGCCTTCAATCCTAATCGTCTTATCGTCGGGGAGGGTCGCTGTCGATGCGTACACCTTGCCATCTTGATTCCGGTAGAGCTGAGGCAGCTTTCCCTTGTAGCCCCATTGTTCCTTCAACAAGGTGAGAAGCTGTTTCTTTTCCCGGCTATTCAATGCGAACATCATTTTCTTGATGCGAGAATGCCCATCTCAAAGAGGGTTACTGCAGCGAGCAATGCCACCGCCATGAGAATCCTATCCTGGACTTGAGTTCCGGATTCTGGGACAGTCAATGCTGCCTGGCCGGCGATGTTCTTCGGGCAGTCCCCGCAGATGTCTGATTCATCAGCATCACACACGCCGTCGTTGTTGCAGACATTCTTTTCCATGATGGTCAATGTTTTACGGATAGTTTGGGAAGAAAGACTGAAGCCGATGACTGTGATGACAAGGAGCGTGATGCATGTTATGACAACCAACCTGATGGCACGTTCCTTATGCATAGGAGAACTCAGGCGATGCATGTTTTTAAAGGTTACTACAGTCCTGACCCCGGCCTATCCTGGGAGAAATCCGAGGTTATACGCCCCAGACGGGATCGTCCTTTCGCATCAATAGGGCAATCTCGCGCAATAATGCGATCTCAGGCTCGGTAAGAAGATGCTTGATCTTTTTTAACATCCGGAATTGGTCTTCGGTGAGGAAGCTTAAGAGGACATCACCCTCCATCAATTGACGGCCCATGGTCACTTTATCGAGCGAGGCTGCCACCTGTTTTCCGGCCTCGATAGAGGTGATGTGTTCCTTTTCATGCTGCAGCGCCCTGACTGTGGTCAGAGGAGGCCCTTGTTTGGTGAGCACCATGCCTGTCTTGAGGGTGCCAGCGAGGATATCAATGCCGACGATCGCTGGGTTGCTTTGGCGGAAGACATAGCCTTTCATGATCTCCACCTTGCACGGCCGAAGGGTGAGGTGCCCAGAATCCTGGAGGCGTTTCTGCTCAACCTGCCATTTTTCCAGGTGCTCGAGAAGTTTATAGATGACCGGATCGGTGAGGATCTCAACATGTTCTATATTGGCATATTTGGCTGCTTCGGGGAGTGGATCGACATTGAAGCCCAGGACAACCGCGAGGAGGGGATGTTTTTCCTTGTTCGTCTCAGCATCGACAACATCTTTCTTGGAGATCCTGCCAACACTTGCCTTCCGGATGGGGACGTTTTTATTCTTGAGGAGCTTGATCATGGCTTCAAGGCTGCCTAAGCTGTCTGCCTTGATGACAATGCCTTCTGCATCAGTCTCGATGAGCACGTCTGAGACTTCCTTGGCAATATTCGCCCTTACGGCTTCCACATCGTCTCCTGCGCCTTGGATGGGCATTCCTGACACGGTTCCGATGAGCCCGGGAGCTGATATCCTGACCCCGGTTGCAGCCTTGACTTGATGAACAGAACGGAACTTCGACTTGGCATCGCGCATCTCTGCGTGGCTTTCGGGTTCGAGCAATGCCCTCACCTTGGTGATGATCGGCTCACCCATGGTGCCGACGACAATGGTATCATCGACCCTGAGCGTCCCATCATAGAGGATGACATCAAGGCAGCAACCGAGTCCTTCTTCTTCCTTGACCTCGAGGATAGTACCCCTCGCAGGCCCATTAAGATCACATCGGAGACAATTTTCCAGGAAACGCTGCGTCATGCCGGTCAGCACCATGAGCAGCTCGGGAAGGCCTTCCCCTGTTTTCGCTGATGTCGGCACGATGGCAATCTGCTTTGTGAAGTTCTCGATACGGTCAAAGCGCTCTGACTGGATGTTGCTCTCAGAAAGCTTCCCTACGAGCTCATATATCTTTGTATCAATCTTGGTTTGGACTGATTCAGGGAGAGAGGCAATGGTCTGTAGAATGGATGTTTCATTGGATCGCCAACCCGGAACCAAGTCGATCTTGTTGGCTGCCACGATGAAAGGGACCTTGAATTGGCGGAGCATCTCCAACGCTTCAATGGTCTGCGGCTTGAAGCCCTCATTGATGTCCACGCAGAGGACCGCGATATCAGCAATAGAACCTCCGCGGCGCCTTAGGCTTGTGAAGGCTTCATGACCAGGAGTATCGATGAAGAGAAGGCCTGAAATTGATAGCTTGGTCTTGAGATGATCCAAAAGAGGGCCGCATATCCGTTTTATTGTCTGGAGGGGAACGACGGATGCACCGATTGCCTGGGTTATGGCCCCTTTTTCAGAAGATACTACAGAGGTCCTTCTAATCCAATCTAGGATAGAACTCTTTCCGTGGTCCACATGCCCGAGCACAACACAGATCGGGCTTCTCACTTGGGTCATGGGGCATCGTATACGAAGAACATTAGAGGCTTTAAAAAGGTAGCGGTTCTCGGGAGTTTTGTGTTATCCGGTTATTATTTCCCTTCGATAGCTTTTTTGGTGTTTTCATATATTAAGCCTCTGCTTTCATCTTTCTGATGAAAGCTTCTTGTGGTGTTTCTAGTTCGTCAAATCTGAGGCTTAAATGAGGTCTTACCTCA
>JBDRLS010000132.1:0-11361 GCA_043812875.1 Nanobdellota archaeon | reverse complement strand
GATGACCTATGGCTGGGCTATTCTTGTTGTCTTGGCGGGGATTGGCGCTCTTGCCTATTTCGGGGTCTTAAGCCCATCATCATTTGTGCCGGATAAATGCATTTTCCCCTCGGGAATTGATTGTATTGAACAACCTTCTATTGATGGAGTAAATGATATCATTCTCATTGTCCTTAATAATGGACTCTCCCGACCGATCTCTTATGCAGTGGATCAAACCATTGACATCATCAATACAAATGACTGTGATGAGGCTAATGCGGTCATACAAGAGATCATTGTAAAGAATCAGACAGGAAGTTTTAAGACATGTGTTTCTGGAGATGTCTGTACTGTTGAAGAAGGTCAACCCGCGGTCATAAAGATTCATTGCCCGAATCTGCGACCAAGAGGAACTTTACGCGCTGAAATATTCTTAGAATATGTTTCTCTCCAGTCTGGCGCCTCTCACTATGTCGCGGGGGACATCAGTGGAAAGATCGGATAATTTTATATAGATAGGATTACAGGAATTCTCATATGAAACGCGCCCAAGCTGCAATGGAGTTCTTGATGACCTATGGCTGGGCCATACTTGTTGTCTTAGCAGCAATGGGGATCATTGCATACCTTGTCCCGACGGGATCCTTGACTGGGTCTTTCTTTCTGATGCCTGATCGATGCATCTTTCCCACGGGAACGGATTGCATTGAAACACCCAATATTCAACTTGTTGATGATACTGTAACGGTCGTCATTAGAAATGGGCTATATCGAGACATTAAAATCCCGCTTAATCAAGATCCAGTAGTCACTAGCGGCAGTGGTTGTGATGATTGGGAACCGGGCATAGATGCTATTGTCGTCAATCAAAGTGGGGGAGAACAATCCTGGACCGGAATGGATGCAGGAAGCACTGAGGTCGCGGTTGTCGACGAAGGGGGAACTATCGTATTGACATTCACCTGCGCAGATGACATCAAAAAAGGCCGATTCAAGTCAGTCATAAATTTTCGCTATGTCTCATTTGATAGTGGCGCAGAGCATATTGTAGTAGGAGAAATCGCTGGAGTCGCACACTAAATCAAGGATCAGAAAGAACATATCTGAGGATTTTCTGCACGGCCTTATCCTAGATGGTTTCTTAAACCAAAAGAGATTGGATCTGCCCATGCCCCGCGCCCGAGCTGCAATGGAGTTCATCATGACCTGTGGGGGGTGAAAGTGATTACTCATTTTTGTTAGTCCTTTTTTATTGTGCATATCTGTAAAACATAACAAAAACTCGCCACTCGGAGCTATCCCTGATCTAAAGATCGGGGTATTACGCTCCTCGTATCGATAGGCGAGTTTTTGGAATTGAAAATCTCGCCCTAAAGGACGGGGTATTAAACCCATTAAAATCTCGCAAGGCGAGATTTTCAATAACATTTAAATATGACTATTAACCATCAGTTAACAACCATTAACATCATGGAAATAAATGACTCGTCTCGGAAGGTGCTGCTTATCCTGTTGAAGGAGCTTTCTGTACAACACACGGTTAGCTCCCTTGCTCAAGCTTTAGATATGACACGCCCTGGCATGTTCAAGATCATTAAAAACCTTGGACATGACGGGTTCATATCAGCCACACCACTCGGAGAAGGAAGGACAAACGCAAGGATCATCAAACTGAATTGGCAACACCCCCTTCAAGAGAATGTGTTGTCGCTGTTTCTCGCAAGCGAAGCGAATGAACAGGAAAGATGGCAGACGATGTTTAAAGCTCTTGAAAGCCTTACTGATTTTTGTATCCTATTCGGGAGTGTATTGCGAGATCCAAAGCATGCCAATGACATCGACATCATGTGCGTTGTGTCCAAAAAGGAAAGGTTTACCTTGCTAGATAAAACACTCCTCCAGATTCAAAGGACACAACTAAAGAAAATACATGGAATCCTACTTACGGAGAAAGAGCTGATGAACGAGCTCCAGAATGGAAACCGTGCCTACATCGACTCCATACGGCAAGGGGCAGTCCTCTCTGGTTTCGGAACATTCATCGCGTTCATCAAACACCTACACCATGAAAAAAATTAAGGACTGCATCAGGGAAGCATTGGCTGATGAGAAGAAAGGCAAGAAGCACCGCGGATTACTTATCACCACACCTGATCAAAAGATCGCTAAAGAATATATTGAAAAAGCGAAAATGAACCTTGGCTTATGCGACACACTCAAGAATGCAGGATATGACTACAAGATTCCTGAAGAGTGGTTTTACACCCTTTACTATTGCGCACTGGCAGTCCTTGCAAAATTCGGTGTTGAAAGCAGGAACCAAGCATGCACGGCTGCATTTCTCCAGCATGTCAAAAAGAATAATCTCATTGAATATGATGATGAGTTCATTGAACGCATCTGGGTCTTACGTGAAAAAGACGAAATAAGTGATGTGGACAAACGTGAAAATGCACGCTATAGCCCTGCTACCAAGATAGCAGAAGTCGAAAGCAGATATGGGCATATGACACTTCTCTGTAAACGTGCAATCTCTCAAGCTGAGGACATCATCTATGCAAAGAATCAATATGCCATCCCGAAAGAACTGACCACGTTCATACCGACATAAAGTACACTGATGTTTTCGTAAAGATTTATAAATGTCAATGTCTGAGGTTGATCCATGAAAAGAGGACAAGCTGCAATGGAGTTCATCATGACCTATGGCTTCGCCATGTTAGGGGTCGCCATTGTCATCGGCGCGCTCTCTGTCTTCGGGGTGACGAATTACGACCGCTTCCTCCCGGCGAACTGCGATTTCCCATTGGATGTCTCCTGTACTGATGAGCCGATCATTGAAGAGAACAAGGTGGCTTTCTCGATGAGGAACAACATGCAGTATGACATCCTTATCAGTCCAGAACAGACACCTGTAACGGTCCAAAATGATCCTTCTGGAGGCTACATGACAGGCATGGTCATTGTGACAAAACGAAATGATGGCACTGAGGTAAGATGTGAGCCTTCTCCGCTAAAGGACATCAAGGGGAGGCCTGCCTTTGAAGCAGAGCCATGCTTGGTAAAAAGGGGAGATCCTTTCTCCGTCATCCTGACACCGGCGAATGAACTCACTGAGGGAAATCGGATCAGGACAGAGACAGGTTTCACGTATGTATCCACAAAAACAGATCATGCCCTGGTCACCAGCGGAACACTTACAGGAAGGGTATCATGAAACCAGACTATGAAGGGGGGAGCATCGTCAACCTGATGAGCAGTATTGCCCACCGATTCAAGGCGAAAACAGGTTATCCTCAGCTCAAGAAGCTCCCTGGAAGAGAACTAAAGGCAAAGAACATCATCCTTCTCGTCCTCGACGGGATAGGGCATCATTATCTCAAGCGGTTTCCTGACAGCTTTCTCGCACAGCATATGAAAGGGAGCATGACATCAGTTTTCCCGTCGACAACCGCTTCCTGCGTGACCACATTCGCCACCGGCGTCGCGCCACAGCAGCATGCGATCACTGCGTGGTATATGTTCTTCAAGGAATACGGCGTTGTTGCTGCCCCATTGACATTCGTGCCCCGCTTCGGGGGAATACCGCTGGATATGCTTGGCTTGGAGATGAAAGAACTCATCGACACCCCTCCGCTCGCAGATCGGTTAAAGGTCAAGTCATATGCAATCTTGCCGAAAGAATTGACAACATCATCCTATTCAAAGCTCCTTCGAGGGAAAAGCCAATTTGTGCGGTATACAGGGCTTGAGAACTTCTTTCGCGGCATCAAGCGGACTGTTCGATTGCACAACAGAAGGAAGTTCATCTATGCCTACTGGCCGGAATTCGATGGGTTGTCGCATGCTTTTGGAAATAGCCATGGCATGACTGCTGCCCATTTCTTGGTGTTGGACCGAGAGGTAGAGCGCCTCGTGAAGACTTTGAAGGATACGACCATCATCATGACCGCAGACCATGGATTCATGGATACCACGCCGAAAGAGATCATCCTCATGAAGAGACATCCGAAAATGGCTGAGTGCTTGTCCATCCCTTTGTGCGGTGAACCGAGAGCTGTCTACTGCTATGTCAGGCCGGATAAGAAGGATCAGTTCGAACGTTATGTAAAGGAGAAGCTTAAGGAATATTGCACTCTCCATACGAGCCAATCACTCATCAAGGCCGGTTATTTCGGCAAGGGGAAGTTGCACCCGAAACTGCGCGACCGCATCGGGGACTACGTCCTTCTCATGAAGAAAAATTATATCATGAAAGATGCGCTCGCAGGGAGGAAAGCTCGGGCGCACAGAGGGAACCATGGAGGCATCTCCAATGAGGAGATGATGGTTCCGCTGGTGGTCATTGACTGTTAGGCATGAGATGTTGCCGCAAGCCTTAAAAGGAAGCATGAATTCTGCATTTCCATGAGACAAGCAGTGGTCGCAGGACAATTCTATGAAGGAGAGGAAGAGCAATTACGTGAGCAGGTAAGAAATTGCTTTCTTGACAAGCGCGGCCCGGGGTCACTGCCTACTGGAAAAACAAATGAGCTGATCAGAGGAGCGATCGTGCCGCACGCCGGCCTTGAGTTCTCCGGGGCGTGCGCCGCCCATGTCTATCATGCCCTCATCGAAGGGCAGCAGCCTGATGTCTATGTCATCCTCGGGCCGAACCATACAGGCATGGGACGGTCTTCAGTTCTCCTTGACGATTTTCAGACCCCTATGGGTATCGCAAAGGTCGACAAGGAATTCGGCGAGGCATTGCTTGACAATACACAGCACCTCAACGACAACCCATCGGTGCACGCGCTCGAACACAGCATCGAAGTACAGCTTCCCTTCCTGCAGTTCAGCAATAAAGAGTTCCGATTCGTGCCGATCGTGATCTCTACGGCAGCGTATATCGAGGAGATAGCAGAGGGGATAAGGAAGGCGGCGAAGCAGTTGAACCGAAGGGTGTGTGTCATCGCCAGCTCTGATTTCACGCATTACGGGATGAGCTATGGATATATGCCCTTCACTGAGAGGATAAGGGATAATATCGAGAAATTGGACATGGCCGCTGTCGAGTTCATAACCAGATTTGATGCAGCAGGATTACATTCATTGATCCGGCGGACGGGGGCGACGATCTGTGGATATCTGCCGATCATGACATTGCTGAAGACGCTGGAGAAGGGCGAGGGGAAGCAGCTCTGCTATTATACTTCCGGAGATGTTACGGGCGATAATACGACATCCGTGAGCTATGTCGGGATGACGTTTTCTTAGGCATTTGCTCTTTTCGCCTGATCAATAACTTTCTTCACTTCTCCTGAGAATATTGTGGATGCATTAAAGATTTCTATGCTAAGAATCTTTCCATCCTCGGAAACATCGATAACAATACCATTAGGCAGTTCAACACTTTTCCAAGAAGGAGTATCATTTAATTGAATGTTTAAAACATCCTCTTCTTGGTCATACCAGCTTTGCATTTTCGTCACCTATCTAGCCAAAAGGCGGTTATTATTATATATGTGTTTTCTTTTCTCCGGTACACAACTTTTATTGTTCTCCCCAGATAGGGAATTCTAATAATTGCATTTAGACGGTTGTCTCGAGCTTTATCCCTCAAAACAATTGCATGAGTGAGAGCATACAAAATATGATCATCAGTGATTGAAGGTCGAGTCAATCTCTTTTTCGACCAGTGATATGAATACTTGATCCGCATTTCATAATATCACCTTTTATCTATTATAACCTTTACCTCCCATTTTCCGAAAAATCTTCGGATTAGCCAATATATTTAAAAAGAGCTGCACATAACATCATTATACTGGGCCTGTAGCATAGTCTGGATAGTGCGGCCGGCTTCGGCAGCGTCGAATCGGCGTTGAAGAGACCGGCTGACCGGGGTTCAAAAAGCTTTTTTTCCCTCGCGGGAAAAAAACCTTGGAAAACACTTGAACGACCCTGTTGTTCCTCACGGATCGCAAGGTCAAGAGGGGTATCTATGATACCCAAGAAGACCAAGAAGCTTTGGAAGTCCTCGCAGGCTCAGGTTTTTTCTATAATGCGCCGATGCCGCGAAGCCCGTCGATGATAAAGCGCACGCCCCATGACAGGGTGATCATGCCGAGCACCGTCGAGATGATCTGCACAGCGGTCTCGCCCACGAGACGGCGGAACAATCGTGCCTGGAAGAAGATGACTGCGAGGAGCATGAAGACTGCGGTCAGTGCCACTGCAGTCAGGCCAGTGCCGAAATCTTCAGTAGAGACAATGATGGCGGTTATGGCCGCTGGGCCGGTGAGCAGCGGAGAGCCGATGATGGCTGCGATTGCGCTGCCTGATGATTTTGTGGTTGTTGTCAAGGACATCCCCAGGGTCATCTTGATCCCGAGGATTGAGAGGATGATGCCTCCGGCCACCCTGAACTCGTCAAGGGTAGTAGAGAAAAGCGCCAGGAGGCTGGTCCCGAAAAAGAGCACGAGGAATGAAAGCCCGATGGCCACGCCAAGCGATAGCATTGCGATCTTCCTCCGCTCGACACCAGACATATTGGATGTGGCAGCGAAGAACACAGAGAAGGAGACTAACGGGTCGAATATGACGAGAAAAAGGATGAATAGCTGGAGGAGTTCAGGTCCCATGAACCACTTGTAGGATCATAGGTATTTAAAGCTGTGCTTTGGCAGGGATCGCCTGACAGGAGTTCAAAACGAAGCGGGGAGAGAAGGTCGTCGAGGGCTCATGGTTTATGTTCAAGAATTTCTACTATATCAACCCTCTGCGGACTCCCCGTCTTCAGCGCATCATCGATCCTGATTGCGGTCAATGCTGCCATGACACCCTCGCGGAAGCCGAAATCAGGTTTTGTCTTGCCGGTGAGGACGTCGCTGAGATAGCTGAGGATCGCGGTCCTTCCCCTGTCAGGTCTCTTAAGCGTTTCAACTTTGTCATTGATCGTGAGTTCAACAAAATCATCCAAGACCATGAATGTCTTGTTCTTGAACAATTCAAGGTATTCAGCTGCCAGGGCGTCATTGCCCTGGATAGTATAGATGAGGGTTGCGATGGACCCGTCGGCATACTTGATGATGGCAACAAAGTTATTTGGGTTTCCGGCGGTGTGCCTGGCGGTGACTTCCACAGGATCCATGCCGATGAGGTGGTTGATGAGGTCTATCTGGTTGCAGGCGTCACCGATGACGGTGCCGCCGCCGACTTTCCTGTCGAGGAGCCATTCATGTTCTGGCATGGGTTTCGAGATGCGGTAGGTTATCAGTGTCGGCCCGGAATCCTTGGAAAGGACGTCCTGCATCTTCTTGATGAAGGGGGAGAATCTTCTGTTATAGCCCAGCATGACAAAGGGATTCTTTTCTTTCACTGCAGCGACCACCTGCTGCAGTTCTTCCTCAGTCAAGGCCAGCGGCTTCTCGCAGAAGATGGCCTTGCCCGCTTTTGCTGCAGCGACGACGAGCTCAGCGTGGATATCATGTCTTGTCGCGATCATGATGAGATCATGGTCTTCAAGGACATCATGGTAATCAGTGCTGTAATTCTCGAACTTGAATCGTTTTGCTATCTCCTTGGCATGCAAGCCTTCCTTGGTCACCACGGATTTCAAAGCGAAACTATCCATCTTCGCAAGGGTTGGAAGAATGACCTTTTTTGCATAGCTGCCGGCGCCGATGATCGCTGTCTTGATGACCCCTAAAACTTTAGTGTTGGTATGGAACATGGTCTCATCAGAAGCCTTGCCATAGGAGAACAAGACACCGAAGTTCTTGTTCTTTTCAATGAATGCGTAGGCGACCTTCGCTTTCTCAAAAGGAAAGGTCTGGGTGATGAGCGGCTTAAGATTCACTTTCCCTGCGGCGACGAGCTCAAGAAAGGCCTGCATGTTCCGTTTCTCAGTCCAACGGACATAGCCGATGGGATAGTCAATTCCTTGTTCCTCATAGCTCTCGTCAAAACGGCCGGGGCCATATGAGCATGAGACTTTCACATCAAGCTCTTTGGCGTACAGCTGTGCCCGTTCCAATTCCAGGCCGACATCGCCCAAGACGACCACTTTCCCTTTTTTTCTGGCCATGTGGAACGAGTCGTTGATGGCCCTTGATTCTTTTTCCGAAGCGGCTATCAGGACGCCGTCGCAGCCGATGCCCCCGGTTTTGTTGAGGACGAAATGCACGGGTTCTGCTGCCGTCCCCTCGATGCCCCAGTGCTTGTTTGCGAACAATACTTTCTCCTCGTCCGTGTCAATGCCGATGACCTTGCAGCCATTTGCCTTGAGGAGCTGGCAGCAGAGCTGGCCGATCAAGCCCATGCCGAGGACGACGACAGTCTCTCCAAGTTGTGGATTCAGGCGTCTGACTCCCTGGAGCGCCATCGCCCCTGCTGAGGTGAACGACGCCTCCTCGAAGGAGACATGTTCGGGTATGTGAATTGCGAGGTTTTTCGGAATGAGCATATAATCCCCATGGGATGCGTAACCATGGCCTGCGCACGCGACCCTCTCACCGATGGTGAAGTCAGTATCTTGCTGTTCGATGACGGTCCCAGAAGCGCTGTATCCGAGGGGGGAGAGCGCTTCAACACGGGAGACGGCCTTTTCGATGGTCGCCTTGACGCCTTCCTGCTGGATGCTCTTGACGCTCCGGTCGACGATCTCATCAGGCTTTATGAGATGAGGTGCGACAACAGCCAGCTCAGGGCCGCGGCTGATGAGGGAGCTTTTTGTCTCAACGACGAGAAACCTGGGCTTGGTCGTGGGCCTTGGAAATTCCTCGAACATGATTCCTTTTACATTGTGATAGAATAATTGCCTCATCCCGTGATAGGGAATCAGGACCCTGTTTTTAAAGTTTCCCTTGTTTTTCGATTGCACGGTAGAGTCTATTAACAAACCCTTCCCGTACATGATAAAGACCGTGTGCGAATGTTTGCATGTTTCTGGGGATCTTCATGATCGCATCCTCTTTTTTTCTCGCAGATTCTTTTGATAGTGCAATGAGATCATTCAAGGCCAATAATTCAAAAGTGCCTCGTGTCAAGGGAGTGCCGTTCTCGGAGAAAATGGCAAAAGGAGCGACATAGCCCAAACACAATCGATTATATCCAAGGTCAATGATATCCTCTTTAATAGGAAACAGATAGGAAGATGCGAGAACTCCATGTTCTGAATCTTTGGCCTGAGCGTAGAGTTCAGTCAAGCCATCAAGATTGAAGGTGACATTGTGACGTCGAAAGGTCGCAGGATTATGCAGGTAATCCAGACCTAATTCACCAAGTTCGTATGTGAGTGCCGGCACAAAACCACTGAGGAGGAATCCAGGATGGATCATCCCTCTATCTTCTGTTTCAGTGATTTCCAAGAACTTGTGATGGGAGGAGCCCTCTGTGATCAAAACCTGTTCTTTCGTCAATCTTGCGCCATTCACCAAGCCAAGTTGAAGCACCCATTCATCTGAGTGTCCAGAAAGATATCGCTCTTCAGGGGGAAAATCCCAGTGATCCAATTGTCTAACTTCTCCTTTAAACACAGTTACTGGTTTCCCCCGTCTTCTGGTCTTTAAGGCGATCTTACTTCCTGTATACACCACAGGATCCAATTGATCCCAGAATTCGAATTCTCGCGGCGCTTCATATCGGAATTGGACAATGCCTTCATCAAGACCTTTCTCTAAGAAAGCCTCAATCCCCCTCGTCGCTGTCAATAAAAGGGGAACAATAGGATTCTTGTAGGGGAGATCGGGATTTGCAGTAAGAAGGTTCTGATAAAAAAGGAAAAGGTCATGAAAATAATTGCCATCAGCTCTCACTTCTTTAAATTTGTGTATTTTGTCCGGCGTTGCCCAAAAGGTTTCTCCCATAGACTCAGGTCCAATCAGTGATTATATAAATGTTTCGAAAAGTTACCCTTAGAAAGTGACAAACTCATTTGTTAGGAATGCCCTATTGCTTGAGATGATTTGGTAATTTGTTATTAATCTGAGGGGTATTCCTAACTTTAAAAATCCTGACTAGATTAATTAGCTCGTTTCCTTGGGTGATTGGGATTTTTATTTCTTCTGAAGAACGATCTCAATTGTCGATACTCTTACAGTCCTCTCTTCAGGGTTATCGAACTCCTCGCTGCCGATGCGTATGTCATTGACCTTGACCTGGTCTGCAAGAAAGCGCTTCGAGGCGACTTCGACGACATCGACGGCGCGGGAGATGAACTTGCCTCTAGCTTTGACAATGACCTCCTCTGCACCCTTGGTCGTGAACTGCATCACAACACCGGTGACGTAGTTCATGAAGGGCTTGCTGCCAATGAATATCGAACTGTCCTCTGTCATTACTGAACCCCCGACGTTGTCAATAGGGGAATGAGGGGAGCTATCTATTTAAAATTTGTGTAGAATACCGACAAATTTAACGGCGTCATAAGAGTTCTTTTGCCAGTTTTGCTGTTGTTTTGGCGGTTAAATCGCCCATAGAAAGCTTATGAGGGATTCCTGACAGGGAAAAGCCAGCAAAATTGCGTAATTTCTTGATTCTCTTGATGAGGTAGAGCAATTCCCTGGTTGATAATCCTCCGGGCTCCTGGATTGCTGATGCTGCATAGACTGGATCAAGGATGGAGAGATCGACGATGAGAAAGGCTGCAGGCCATTCCTTTGCGATGGACATCAATGCATCAGCAGCCTCATGCATGCCCATGCCCTGAAGTTCGTGCGCAGACAATGCGCGAATGTTCTGTTTTGGCGCTATCCTGATGCCGGCTGAAAATGCGGGTCCAGGAAGCTCATATGCGTGGGCGCTGAGCAAGATGATGCCTCCATGGGTCTGTGAATGATAGGCCTGAAGCAGAGGCTTTGGATCCCCAAGAATGCCCAGGGGAAAGGAGAGCTTGGTGGAAGGGGAGAGTATGATGGGAGAGCAGGATTTGTCTGTGCCCTGTTCATCCTTCGGATCAGCTGCGATCGCTGCCATGATCGGCTTGCCTTCATCCCCTGAAAGATAGAGCTGCATGTCAAGGTGAAAGAAGAGGATATAAAAAAAACTACCGTTTTGTGATCAACTCTGCCATGCGCTGTCCACCAAGCTGTTCAGGCATGATGATCTGGGTGGCGCCAACAAGCTTCAGCCTTTCCACGACATCCGGATAGTTTGCACGTGCAATGATAGGCAAGGACTTGTTAAATTCGCGGGCGAGCAACACCAGCACGACATTATCACCGTCGCTGCCTAAACAGGACACCAAGGCATGCGCATTGTCGATGTTCACTGACTCGAGCGTTTCCCTTGAAAGCGCATCCTCGACAATAACAGGATGGTTCCGCTTTTTCAAAGTATGTGCGACCTGCTCGATTTTTTCCACGACAATATAGTTTTGCTTTTCTTTTGCTAAACGGT
>JBDRLS010000131.1:0-3698 GCA_043812875.1 Nanobdellota archaeon | reverse complement strand
TGTTGATCTGCCTTCTCGTCCTTGCGGCTTGCCAGGCAACTCATTTCCCGGAAGGAGACTTCTGTGAAGTTGCTGAGGACTGCATTTGTATCCCCCCTGACGATGACGCTGATTATTGCGAGGGAAAAGAGGATAAAATTTATGGAGAAAGCAGGGAAGAATGGTATTGTATCGAAAGGGAATGTCATCTTATAGACAAACATTATTACTGCGAAGCGAAAGAGGACTGCCAGCGCATCATCGGTGTGGCGGATGACTGCGTCTCCTCGCTGCCGAAACAAGAGGGGTTTATTGATCTCAATGACAGAGAAGGATGTGAGTGTGTCAATTATCAATGTGTGATTGGTTAATGTGCATGATGTTTCTCATTAGCCGAAGTGTGCACGCTCTTTAAGATAGTCATCAATGGGGACGCGCATGACCTCAGCTTCCGTTGGAGGGTAATAATGACCCTTGAAATGAACAGTTTGCCTGGCGTGCTTTCCGAAAGGCAATCGCCTGCCATTGATATTCACTCCCCTTACCGCTTCCGCTTCAAGGATTTCACGGAACCGGTCTTCATCCGTGGTGGTTATATCACCCGTCCCACGCGCCAACGCTGATGACAAAGTGAATAGGAGAATATAGAATGTAGTAGGGAAATCTGTGAATGGGCCTCTGAATAGGCGTGAGCTTTCATAAAAGGGGGGAATGGTGGCGAGTATAAAATCTTTTTCAGGTGAGGGATGCTCAGGTCATCAACCAATGAAAGAATTGAGCATCACTTCTGTTTCTTCTTCGCTTTCGGTTTGGGCGCGAATGCTTCCTTGAGCGTCCCTCCTAGATTGTAGAGCGCTTCCTTGAATTCCTCGCCGACATCCGACCATTCTAAATCAGTCTTCTTTGCTTTTTTCATGGGTTCTCCCCTTGGCATCAGCTTTGTAAATACGCGGATAAGACCAATGATGAGTATGATGAGCGGCACAAGGGTGATGGCCAGAGAGTACAAGGGGATGAAGAGATCATATATCTTCTCGCCGGAAAAGAAATCAATGAGGATCAGCACCCGGAAGATAAAGATTACCCATAATACTCCACCGATCGCGTTAAAGAAAGGATATAATAGGTTGAATGGGAAGATGAAGAGTTCGAAAATATTCGCTAAAAAAATCAGCAATGAGATGAGGAGGATGACCAGGAGATTTTGATTCAAGAATCCGACAACAGAGAGGAAAACAGGATCCCCGACTCCGAATGAAACAATATTCAAGACAGCCAGGAGGATAAGGAAGAATATGATGCCGAAGATACCGCCGAAGAACACTTTAGCGAAGGAGGATTTTTTCATGATTTGCTTCTTTGTCACTTGTCCTTTTTAAATGCTGTGGAAATCATCCCTACCCAAAACCACCTAAATAATCTTTGTTAATTTTTCCTTGTGGCGAGCATAGACATAAGAGATGGATAGAAGAAGAATACCGAGCACGATGTACGAGAGCGTGCGATAGAGCGTGTCTAGACTCCGTGTATCATACAGGAATACCTTGAGGATGGTTATCCCGAAGATGAACATGCCTTGCAATCTGAGATGTTTTTGTCGGAACATGAAACCTAGGACCATAACCACTAAGGCTAAGATGCTCCAGCCGACAGAGATGAGGAATTCTTTCATCTCAAGGATGATGAGGATGAATGCCAATAACGTTCCAGCATAGCTATAGAAGATTGACAGAGAGTTGGAAACGCGCAACTGGTGAGGCGATTTTGCTGCGATGACAGATATTGCATAAGCAACACATATCGCGATGAGAAAGGTTGCTGCACGCACAGGCATGCCTCCCGCCAGAGTGTCATTATGCCAGCTGTCGAAGATTAGGACCTTCAAGAAGAACACCAATGAGATGGCCAATGCTTGATCGCTTAGTTCCCAAGAATCCTTCCTTGAAAGGAGAGCAAAAAGGATACAGAACCCACCAAAGATCCAAGCGATCCTCAATGGATAATCAATGAATTCCCCAAGTATGATGAGGGCAAACAATAACGTCGCTGCCCAAGAATACAGGAGAGGAAGACCTTCTTTGGTCTCTCCATGTCTTTTAAGCTGCCAATAGATAAAGAATTAAGCTGCCAATAGATAAAGAAAAAGCTTATGATGGTCACCCCATAAGATATCAAACGGGTGCTTTCAAAGAATGCATCAGGATTATAGCTTGCTAATCTGAAACTATCAAAGATGATCGTCTTGATGAATGTTATCAAGCCGACACCGGTCGCAGAAAGTTTGAGTATTGTTGATTTAGTCTTTAGGAAAAGCATGGTAAGAAGGACTGCTTCCAATGCCCAAATCAATGTAATCCACACACCATCAAGCTGGAGGGGAACCGTAAGGGTGAGATATATCAATCCTAGATAGAGGTGCGCAGACCCTAGACCATGATGCAGTTCTCGCGTACCATAATAGTTTATGAAATAGAATACAGCGAGGATGAGAGCGAACAACCCCAAGAGATCCGGATAATACTTGTCTAAGTACGAATAATAGAGAATAAAGAAAAAGAATGAGTTCAGCAGCACCATGCCGATGTTCTTCCCTTTGTCATCCACCTTGAGCAGGAGGAATGATTGGACGGTGTAGGCAAGGAAATAGGTGATGAGAAAGAATGACGAAAAGGCGCCGTCATTGTTGTTCTGCCAAAAGTAATAAGTGAGATATGTGGCAAAGATGCCGCCGATGCCGATGAGTGACCATTGTTTCTTCACCACGACGAAGATGAGACCCACGGTGAGTAGAAGTCCATAGATGAGAGTAAGGAGCTCCATCGAGTTCGATAAAAGTGAAGTGATGAAACCAAGGAAGAATGCTTCTGCAGCAATAGTCTGGTCATTGTCCTTCAACGCGAAGAAGACAATGATGACGACGACAATACTCAGAAGGATGATGTCCATGATCTGGGTAATTCCTGTTGCGAGACGATATTCCTCAAAATGATATGCTGCATACACCATGAAGTAGACAATGGCAAAGCCTCCTCCGACCAGGGTTTTCGCCCATGTACGATATGCCTCTCTCTTAGAGGTCCATTCACCGATGATGATGAGCCCGATACCGAACACAACACCTAAGATGAGGCGGGTTACATGATTGATCCATCCGTTGTCTATTGCATATTTGACAAAGAATCCTACACCGATGACCAAAGCGAGGATACCTATGCGACTGAACCATTTCAAGCCAAGGTTCTCCTCAAATGAACCACTCCCAGTTTTTTTCGCTTCCTTGACAGGCGTTTTCTGAGGAGTTTCTTCTTCCTCCTGATCGATATCAAGTTCTTCTTGATCAGAGTCCTCTTGACTTGGAGTCTTGTCCTTCTTGAGCATTGATGAGCCCCAGAACAAAAGTGGGATGCCAATCACCGCCCCGATTATGGTGAGGCAGAGCAGCGCTCCAATGACAATAAGAATATATCCTCCTACATTTCCAGACGAGCTCTCCTCTGTTGAAGGTTCAGCAACAGACTGCACAACTGGCTTTGCAGGCTGAGAAAGGTTAAGAGAGGGTTTTTCAAGAGAAGAGAGACGCCGCTTTATGGTCGCATTCTCTTTCTTTAATGCCAATACCTCTTTTTCTAATGACTGCAGGGAAGCCATCTAGCCTTTCTTTCATCAAAGCACTATTTAAATATTGTTATTGTGGGGCCGAATAGAAATCGGACAAGGAG
>JBDRLS010000130.1:0-3380 GCA_043812875.1 Nanobdellota archaeon | reverse complement strand
TTCATGTCCGTAAAAAGGATGTAGGCCCCTCCACTTCCGTCTTCAACGATAAATAATCCTTTCATGGGGCTGCTTGATCCCATAAATGAACCAAGAAAAATACCTTTATCTCCACCACCTCTATCCCACAAGGTGTTTCCTGCTCGATCGACTTTGTTGACATAAAGATTGTGCCATGTTGAAGAGAGTGTTTTTTCTGCAAAGAGCGGATAGAAGTAAGTTTCATCACTCGCAATGGTAATTTTCATGTCATCAAATACAGGATCACTGCCGAAGTCATAGATGACTCCCACAGGTTGTGGCCAGAAGAACTCCCCGAGGTTCGAGATCCCTTGCAGGTAGACCTTGTCTGTTGTTCCAAAGGATTCAAACCAGCTGACAATGGTTTCTCCACTGCTTGTCACAAGGGCGGTCTTTGCGCTGCATCCTCCGCAGCTGCCGCCATTGTCACGGTCAAGGATCAGCGGCTCGTCCTGCCAAACAGCCTCAACAACCGAAACCAGACAGAGCAGCATAACTGGAACGAGAACTAGGAATCTGCCTCTTTTAACCATGATAGCATTATCTTCTCAGAATCTCTTTATATACCTTTCGCCTATGTATTATCTGCTTCAATACCGATAATGATCGGCCTTGAACGGCCCGTTCTGCGGTATCCCGAGGTATTTCGCCTGCTCTGGAGTCAATTTCGTCAACTTGACGCCGATCTTTGCAAGATGCAATCGGGCAACTTCCTCATCCAGGATCTTCGGCAAGACGGTAACACCAATCTCGTGCTTCGTCTTCCACAGTTCGATCTGCGCAAGGACTTGATTCGTAAATGAGTTGCTCATCACAAATGAGGGATGGCCTGTAGCATTCCCCAAATTCACCAGTCTCCCGCGAGACAATAAGATGATGCAGTGCCCATCGGGGAAGGTGAACGTATCTACTTGCGGCTTGATGTTGACCTCTTTGATCCCAGGGAACTTTTCTAGCGCATCAACCTGGATCTCATTGTCGAAATGGCCGATGTTGCAGACAATGGCACCATCCTTCATCTTCTTCATGTGATCGATGGTGATAACATCCCGATTCCCTGTTGTCGTGACGAAGATGTCTCCTTCAGAGACCGCATCGTCCATGGTCTTGACTTCATAGCCTTCCATCGCCGCCTGCAATGCGCAGATGGGATCGATCTCTGTAACAATGATCCTGCATCCAAAGCCAGTCATTGACTGGACGCAGCCTTTCCCCACGTCGCCATACCCCAAAATCACAACAACCTTGCCGGCAATCATGATATCCGTGCCTCTTTTAATCCCATCCATAAGAGACTCTCTACAGCCATACAGATTATCGAACTTGCTCTTTGTCACAGAATCATTCACATTGATGGCAGGGAACAACAGCTCGCCCTCTTCCATCATCTGATAGAGTCGGTGTACTCCAGTGGTTGTCTCTTCAGAAACGCCCCTGATCCCCTTGGCCATCTTGGTCCACTTCTCAGGAGATTTCGCATGCGTCTCCTTCAGCAGGGCCATCAGCTCCCTGAAATCCTCTCCCTCACCAGCATAATCCTTCTCAAGAAGTGAGGGATCCTTCTCAACTTCGACACCTTTATGGACCATGAGCGTGGCATCTCCGCCATCATCGACAATGAGGTCTGCACCGCCCTCAAAATTCAGCGCCTGTTCTGTGCACAACCAATACTCTTTCAATGTCTCGCCTTTCCAGGCGAATACAGGGACACCCATCTCAGCGATGGCAGCCGCGGCATGGTCTTGGGTACTATATATATTGCAGCTGCACCAGCGGACAGATGCGCCGAGCGCAACAAGCGTCTTGATGAGAACAGCAGTCTGGATGGTCATATGCAACGAACCAGTGATCTTCGCCCCTTTCAGCGGCTTCTCCTTGCCATACTTCTCTTGGAGCGCCATGAGCCCTGGCATCTCTTTCTCAGCAAGCTCGATTTCCTTCCGGCCGAAATCCGCCAGCTTAATATCCGCAACATTGTAATCTTCCATGATACCTCACCTCAGGTTTTTGATCATATCAGTGGTGATCTCAGAGAGATTCTCCACAATCACATCTGCCTTCGCCAACCCTTCAGGGGAGACAAAGGGATTTCTTAAGCCTATGCATTTCATACCTGCAGCCTTTGCAGCGATGATGCCGTTGATAGCATCTTCAATGACTACACATTCTTCTGGGACTACTCCAAGCTTTTCCGCAACTTTAAGAAATATGTCCGGCGCTGGCTTCGCATTCTGCACATCATCGGCGCACACCCACACCTTGAAGAGGTCCAAGTAATGGAGATGGCTGTCTTCCAGCTTGACGAGCCCCCTCGTCTCAGATGTCCCTAATCCAACGGCAAATTCCTTTGAGAGGGAGATGATGAGTTCTCGGGCGCCAGGGAAGAGCTTCAATTCCCCTATCCTGCTCCTATTTTTTGCTTCTTTGATCCGGATGATCTCTTCAGGGGACATATTGAGTTTCTCAGCAAAGAAAGAGGCGATCTCAGAAGTTCCCTTCCCATTCATTGAGCCGATATCGTACGAGTCATCAACACCATATTCTCGCATGGTCTCCTTCCAGATGCTGACATGGAACGGGATGCTGTCTAGAATGACTCCATCTTGATCAAAGATGACTGCTTTCATCTGGAGACGGAAAAAGCAGGTCTTTTTAAGTTTTATTAAGCAATCCTAGAATTCCCGCATCTTCTTGATCTCTTCGAACCTTTTCTCGATGTCAGAGAGCTGCAAGGTTCGCAGACTGTCGACACCGAACGCTTCAGCATTAAAGCTGGCGATCGTGCTCCCCAGGATGATGCCTTTTCTCAGCGCCCTCTCATCAAGCGTGCCGTGCTTCGCCAAATACCCGATCAATCCTCCGCCGAAGCTGTCCCCGCACCCAGTCGGGTCGCGCAGGTTCTCAAGCGGATAGCCGGGCGCATTGAAATGACTATTCTTCGTGAACATCAAGCTGCCATGCTCGCCCTTCTTGATGATGACTGCATCCAAGCCGAGAGCGAGTGACTCCTTTCCCGCTTTGACCAGGCTAGGCGTGTCGAACAGCATCCGTGCTTCTCCCTCATTGAAGACGAGAATATTGGATTTCTGGATCGCTTTGAGCAGCTCCTCTTTCTTGTGTTCGATCCAAAGGTTCATGGTGTCGATGACAATAAGCTCCGGCCTGTCCATCTGCTCGATGACCTTGAGCTGCAGCGCGGGATCGATATTCCCCAGGAAGAGGTGGCTCGCAGACTTGAATGCCTCAGGGACCATAGCAGAGAACTCGGTCAATGCATTCAACTCAGTCTTTAAAGTCTTCGCCTCGTTCATGTCATATTCATAACTGCCAGACCAGCGGAATGTCTTGCCCTTTTTCTC
>JBDRLS010000129.1:0-2271 GCA_043812875.1 Nanobdellota archaeon | reverse complement strand
TCGATGATCTATTACGCAGAATTTATTGTGCATGTAGCCAGGGATAGTTGGAGTAGATTGAAAAATGCCAGGAAAATTTCGGTAATCTACCACGACCCGAGCGTGAGGATGGTGTTCAAAAGCACTGATCACCCCATCAAGATCAAGGTCAAAGAATGCGCAGTCGATGGTTGAAGATTCTTGGATGACCTCTGTCAGCACGCCTTCGCAATCATCTTCAGGACAGAACCAGACAAGCGCCGAGTCATAGTCCATAGATGAATTCTCAGGAAAAGATATCAAGAGAAGGCAAAGAAGAGGTAAGATGAAGAACAGTATCTTTTGCATGGTAAAGGATATGATGACACAGCTTAAGTGCATTATCGTCAAAAAAGAAAAATTTTAAGGTCTTTACCGAAAATACTCGTTTGTTACTACTCGAGAATACTTAATAATCGAAAGATTTAAATATGAGTTATACTACTGAATAGTGTAGATAGTTGATTCCCATTATCAAGTGGAAATCACTAACGAAACCCAAACAATCTGTTTTTGGGGGAAAACAGATCGTATAAACCTTTAGAAGCCATATCAAGGCCTAATATTCACAATCACCTCTTTTTCCCCAGCGGATGCCCTTGCGCAAGTGGGGGCATTCGCCAGGGTTTAATCACTCTAGGCTTCTAGAATAACCTCAATCCGAGGGGTATCAATGCATAACCGAGTAGCCAGAGCCATGACCAGCTAGGCCGGATTCTTTCTTGGAAAATCGGAAAAAGATGGGTTATGGCCTTTTTTGCATAGAACGAGAAGAAGATCCCATAGCCTATCCAAAATACGTATTCTTGGATGACATATCCTGTTGCATGCCAGAACGTCTGGAACACCAAGAGCACATTATAGATGAGATGAATCAATAGAGTGACCAATATACTCTTAGATTTCTCATAGGCGAGGGCCATGACAATAGAGCCAAGAAAGATCGTGGCGAATATGATGAGGTCAAAAGACCATGAGACAAAGAGGAGATGGAAGAATGCGAAGTTCAATGACAGCGCAATGATGGCAGGAATCCTGCCAAAATGTGTTGAAAGTACGCTCTGGTTCAATGACCGCTCGAATAATTCTTCTTTGAGAACAAGAATAGGCATCACCCAGAGCAGGGCAATGACACCTGCAATCGTCCCGACGCCCATCTGTGGTGCATAGATGGCATCAAATCCTGGATACGACACTCGGGCGATCAATGACACTGGAAAGAGGAGTGCCAAACCATGGATGAAGGTCTTCCATGTTCTGAAACATTGGATTCCGACAGCCTGGCGCTTATTTCCGATGATCGCGATCACGACGAGGATGATAATGATGATGACACTGAAGAGCTCGAAAGAAGAAAAGGCGCCGATAGAATCAGGCAATGCCTTAGGATAGAGCTTGACCAGCCCCCATCCGAAGAGGACCTGCGCAATGATCATCAAAAAGATTCTTCTCATGAGGCATCATACCGTGCTAATGCACTCACTGCGCGAAACGTAGTGAAGACATGCGCATTCTTTTCTTCATCCGGGTTTGCATACCAAAACCCTTCTTCATGCTGACGCGAGACCAAGTCCTTCTGTACAGAGGAAAGTTTTTCTTTGGGAAAGCCGGTCTGCAACAATGCATCCATGACATTTGCCAGCGTGAGAGTATCTTCTTCAATCAGCGGAATATGTTGGTAGACATAGTCTTGATAGAGAGAAAGCCGTGCATCCTTGGCATCATGGAGCACAAACAATGTGTGGAGTGTCCCGATCATTTTCGCAAGATCAGAGACAGGAGACTCGTGCAGGATCAGGGTCTCTTCAACAATCATATCAACAGGTTCATCCGTGCCTGGACTAGTGGCCAATAGAAGCCGCACACACCAGCTTTCATCAGCAAGCCTCCTGAAAGAGGACTCTCCTTGATAATAATCGTCGCTGAGCCAATGCCCGTCGTTGTATGTTTCCAGTACAGTCTGAGCCATCACCTCATTCTCAGTGAGCAATCCGACAATACAGTAAGTATCCAATGCAATACCATCCTCCTCAGGTTGATGCAAGACATTATAGATCCCTTTCCCCTCCCAAGAGGTCGCGATTGCAAAGATCCGCCTCTCGGCAGAGGAGATGTCATCTCTGAGAACACCGCCAAGACCGAGTTCGCCGAGAAAGAATAGATTGAAGTCTCTATCAAGGGATCTATAGGTGATCTCACAGTCAGGCAGCGGACATTCCAGGTCTTCACCAGGATAGACATAAGAAAGATAAG
>JBDRLS010000128.1:0-4112 GCA_043812875.1 Nanobdellota archaeon | reverse complement strand
CCTTGGAATTAGCGATAAAAACATGGGTGCAGGGGGAGGAAGCCAAGCGAATAGAACAACTCGTTCATCGCGTTGTTCATCTTGATTCATCTGAAACGTATCAAAAATTATTAACCTTGGTTGATAGAGCAAAAGCCTTTCCAGAGCGTACCAATTTTGAAGTGGGGTGTTTTGTGGATGAGCTGCGACATATCAATGACTACGACGATGTGCCGCCCTATAGACAAATATAAAAAAGAAAGAGAGGGGTACACTTTAAAATGCAGGACGTCAGAGAATCACTTAAAAGAGCTCTTGTTGAACAAGAATGGATATTCGGCGACAGGGTGGCACGTCTCGGTTCACCATTTGAGTGGACTGAAAATATGCACAAAGCAAATATACTCGATCTTGAAAATATGTATGCAGTGGCATTCTATTTCTCCATGTTCTACGTCCAGAAGGATACGCCTCAGGAGATGATGGTGCCCGAGTACGAGGAGGTCAAGCAGTGCTGCGAGGAAGAAATAGAGAAGGCTTTCCTCCATTTCTTTCCTTTTCTTGCTGAATCTAAAACATGGGCCCACAATGTGCGAAGCCAAGCTCTAATACGAACCCAGGATTACAGTTTTATCAAACGTCACTGCACTGGTTTGCCCGAACACCCGAATCATATTGACATAGGTCCCGGCCTCGGGAGTTCGGCTTTATACAGCCTGAGGTTCCTTAAGGCTACATTCTATGCCCTTGAGGCTAGTCCCATGAGTTACGGAGTTCAGCGGCACTATTTCCGTTTTCTGTCGCCAGAACCAGGAGCATATTTTGATCTTATCGAGTGCGAGAACTTCCAACTCCAGCTCGAGCGGATCAAGGCTGAGCTTGATAACAATAGGTACGCGATCAAGCATGTTCCGTCTTGGAGATTCCCGCTTCTAAAGACAGGCAGTATGGATTTGCTGACAGCATGCCACGTTCTCAACGAACTCAACTACGCTGGTATGTTGTGGCTCCTGGCAGAAGGTTCGCGTGTCCTACGCGGTGGTGGTTATTTCTACATCCGTGACAGTGCTATTCTTAAACCAGGCATGCACACTGTTGATTATGACGAAACGCTTAAGAAAATGGGGTTTATAGAGGTAGCGCGGTTAAAACTGCAGAACCGCTATGACTTTTTTGGTGTCCCGAGGGTTTTCATGAAGAACACGGAAGCGACCCACTCCTTTGATGACCTTGTCGAGATGTGTCTCGGCAGGTTTGCGTCTGTCGCTGGAGGCGGGGACAGAGTATACAATCTCGACACTGGTGGAAACACGAAACAGGATTGAGACAAATAAACCTTTGAGGAGCATACATTGATGCTGGAAATGAGAATTACGTTTGGAACGCTAACAATTACTGACAAATCGAAAAAGCTGATCATTGATTGTTTGGAGAAGGGGCGTATTTCCGGTGGAAAATATGTTCGTGAATTCGAGGAGCGATTTGCTGATATATTAGGGGTAAAAGAGGCAGTGGCTGTTAGCAGCGGTACGGATGCCGATACTCTGGCCCTGGCGGTTTTACATGAAATTGGAGGACAGCGCGGCGATGAGGTGATTGCACCAGCGCTATCCTTTGTATCCACAGGCAACGCAGTTCTTCACGCAGGCTTCACGCCTGTTTTCGTTGATGTAAATCCGGAAACATTGAATATCAATCCTGAACTGGTTGAAAAGGCCATTACCAGGCGCACCCGCGCAATCATTCCAACCCATCTTATGGGTAAACCTGCGGCAATGGACCAGATTATCGGCATTGCCAAAAAGCATAACCTGATCGTGGTTGAAGATGCAGCAGAAGCTTACGGTGCCAGATATCAAGGGAAAAATATTGGTACTCTCGGTGATATGGGAGCCTTCAGCCTTTACGTGGCCCATATTATCACTACGGGTGAAGGCGGTGTCATTGTAACAAACAACAGTCAATATGCAGAAATTCTGCGTTCGCTAAGGGCACATGGTAGGGCCTGCAAATGCAGACAGTGCATATTGAATACAACGTCAGGATTTTGCGAGAGGCGCTTCAGTAATAAAGAAAGAGGGGATATCCGCTTTCAGTTCGAGCGTATCGGGTATTCATGCAAAATGAACGAACTTGAGGCAGCACTGGGCCTCGGCAATCTTGATCTTTACGACGAAATTCTTGAAAAACGATATAACAATCTGCGATCCATCATGGAACAATTCGAGGAATTTTCTACATATCTATGGACATTTAAAGAAGAATCATTCGAGCAGATCGGACCCCATGCCTTTCCCTTTGTTGTCAAGAAAAGGGCACCGTTCACCAGAGATGAATTGATGCTCCATTTGGAACACCAAGGCATCGATAGTAGGACACTCTTCTCCTCCATTCCCACTCAGTGCGGCGGATATGAATTTCTTGGCCACAAAATTGGTGATTTTCCGAATGCAGAATATATCGGCTGCAATGGCATCCATATTGGTGTGCATCATGATATTAATGAAAAAGATATAGACTGGTTTCTCAGTTGCCTGAGGAATTTCATTAATGAGAGAGAGCATCGATGATAGATCGCGATTCCAATGTTCTTGTTGTCAATGCCCATGCATTTATTGGAAGTGCTATTGCCAGGGCGCTGGAGAATCAAGGATATAAACACGTCGTAAGATGGCCCGACAAACCATCAGAATTGCTTGATCTGTCCCGCGTAGATGCTTTTTTTGCTCAAAGCACTGGGATGGGAATCAACCATTGCTTTCCAAAAGGCATTAGACGCCACCTATGCGTGGTTTCTGGCTCAAAAGAATAATTATGCACCACATTATAGATACGATGATATTTATGAATAGATGTTTCAAGAAAACAATTAACTGGTACTGGAGACCTTTATGATTATAACTCGAACCCCTTTTCGGATCTCATTCTTCGGGGGTGGTACGGATTACCCGGTTTTCTATAAAGAACATGGCGGGGCCGTGTTAAGCACAACGGTCAACAAGTATTGCTATATCACCTGCCGCTATCTTCCTCCGTTTTTTGACCACAAGTTTAGGATCCGATACACGAAAAGGGAGGAGACGCAGGAGATCGATGAAATCCGGCATCCTTCTGTGCGGGGGTGCCTGAAAGTTGTCGGCATCGACAAGGGCATCGAGATGGTTCACACCAGTGATATTCCCGCGATGTCCGGTATCGGGTCCAGTTCTTCCTTCACCGTCGGTTTTCTAAATGCCCTCTATTGCCTTCAGGGGAAGATGGTTACCAAGAGAAAATTGGCCTTTGACGCCATACATGTTGAGCAGAACCTAATTGGCGAGTATGTGGGCTCCCAGGATCAGACCGCTGTGGCTTTCGGCGGGTTCAACAAGATTGAGTTTGGAGGAACCGAAGGGATTTTTGTGCAGCCTATCACTATTTCTCCGGAGAAAGTTAAACACCTTCAGGATTGCCTGTTATTTTCTTTTGTGGGTTTTTCCAGATGTTCCTCAGATATTGCCAAGGAACAGATAAAGAAGACCCCTGAGAAGTTAACGGAACTGCGAGCCATGCGTGAAATGGTGGACGAAGGTGTGAATATCTTGAATGGAAGGCCGAGTTCTCTAAATGACTTTGGAAAGCTATTGCATGAGTCCTGGATCCTAAAACGAAGCTTGACGTCGTTGATCAGCACAAATGAGATTGATGACGTCTATGAGACGGCCCGGCGTGCCGGTGCATTGGGGGGGAAACTCTGTGGGGCGGGTGGCGGTGGATTCTTTCTCTTTTTTGTGCCCCCGGAAAACAGAGCAAGGGTAAAGGAAGCTCTTAAGGGTTTACTTTTGGTACCCTTTAGATTTGAAAATCTGGGTTCGCATGTGATTCACTACTCAGCTTAATGTCACCCTTTTGAGCATAGAAATGAGATTGCAACATGATAAAGAGCCTTGGTGCTATGGATATGAAGCACAAAATTAGTATAATAACACCAGTGCTTAACGGTGAAAAATATATTGCGACAGCAATAGAGAGCGTACTAAATCAAGAATATCCATATGTTGAACATATCATTATTGATGGTTTGTCGACCGACAATACTGTGAACATATTGAAAACGTACGATCATATTGTATGGGTATCAGAAAAAGACAATG
>JBDRLS010000127.1:0-5804 GCA_043812875.1 Nanobdellota archaeon | reverse complement strand
GATCTCTAATCGGAGCTTCAAGTTGTAGCACTTTTGCAGAAACCTTGATTCCTGTTTTCTCATCAAAGCTCAATACACTGTCACCGACGACAACATCTTCAATGTTCTTCTCTGTGCCATCTGACATGGCGATCTTTGTTCCAGCAGAGAAGCAGGAATCATCTTTCTTGCAGGCTTCACCTGAACTCTGACAGCTTCCTCCTCCCGGACCGAGGATGCAAATTGCATTGCATCCATAATCAGGGTCACAAGGCTCATTGGTCGTGCATTCATATCCAGGATCCGGAGTACCACATCCGATCCATTTACAAGTTCCACTAGCTTGTTGAATACCCTCTTCTTCAAGGAGGGAATAAGCATATGGCTGGCCGGTGCGCTGATTGATCCATTGGTCAATGATCATTGATCGGGTGATATAGGTTGATCCATCCCGTTGTTCTTCAACAAGCGGCCCGATGATTAAGGTGAGTTTATGGGTGCTGCCTTGGTAAGGAAATTGTACTTGAATACTATCACCTTCACTCTTCCCCTGGATTCCATCCCACATTTGTTGCTCGACTTGGACTTCAAGTTGGTCAAGGCTCTGCGCATCTTTGGCAGAGAGCTTTCCTGTGTTGGTGTTGCAGGCGCTGAGAATCAAGGTGATTCCTATTAATATTGCTAATAGCATAGAATTCGATTGTTTCATAATGAAGACCTCCTCATTTTATTATAAATAACAATATTTATATCTAAATTATATAAATGTTTCTCCATGGCATCAGGAAAGAGGTATTTCATTTTTCTCCTTTTTGTTTTTTTCATATTTCTCCCCGCCTGCCAATCCGAAGAAGAGACAATCAACAAAGCCATCAGCGACGGAATCACCTTTCTTCATGAGAACCAGATGGATTCAGGAGAGTTTGCGACCTGCGCATTCATCGGCGATGCCCTCGACAACTGTTATTATGACGGCTCTCCATTCATCACCTCGTTCATCCTTTATTCCATCAAGGACATTTCCCATCCTCACATCGCATCCATAAACCAAAAAGGAATTCAGTTTCTGCTCAGCGAACAACTCCCTGGAGGACTTTGGAGCTACTGGACAAAGAGCAACAAACTAGAGATCATCCCTGACATTGACGACACCTCTGCAATCTCTCATATCCTTGCCTTCCATGACATTCCTTTTGAAGACAACAAAGAGCTCATCAAGAACAACCTCGATGAACAAGGACGATACCAGACCTGGATCACTAAAGAAACATCTTTGCATGACACTGATTGCGTCATCAATGCAAATGTCCTGCTCTATCTCCAGGAAGAGAATCTTGCTGCATGCGCTTTTATCAATGAAGAAATTCAAAATCAGTTCGACTGCTCCTATTATTACACTAATGTTCAATCCTTTTATTACATGGTCGCAAGAGCGTATGCAAATGGAGTAATATGCCTTGAGCCAACAAAAGCCACCATCCTCCAAAATCTCAAGCAGATGCAATCAGGTGACGGCTCCATAGGCTCTGAACTCAACACCGCTCTTGCAGCAAACGTATTTCTTGATTTCAATGAATCTGGCCCTGATCTTGATCAGGCAATCTCTTTCCTCTTAAACTCCCAGCGCAAGGATGGTTCGTGGCCGCGAGATACCATCTACAAAGGACCTTCTGGTTGCGAGCATTGCATTTACTGGGGTGCAGACGAGCTCACGACTGCCTTTGCCATAGAAGCCCTTCACAAATACCGTTCGCGATATCCAAGAAATGTATGAACGAAAACAAATTTGCATGCTAAAGTCAGTATATTCTCCATATATTCAAACTGTCCATGACTTGCATGCAAATTTGCCTCATCTCTTGGATGAGCAAAATCTGCCGTAACCTTTATAAACCCCTCCGAAATCCTGCTCTGCATGGCAACGCGAATAGGCGGCTCCCGCCGCAAATCACGATCTAAGATGAGGAAGCCCAAGTCAGAGAGAGGGCATATCTCCCTGAGGAAGTACTTCCAGCGCTTCGAGAACGGCGACAAGGTCTATCTTAACCCAGAACCAGCAATCCAGACGGGCATGTTTCATGCCCGCTTCCAGGGCCAGGCAGGCACCATTGAAGGAACAAAAGGCCGCTGCTACATGGTGACCATCAAGGACGGCGGCAAGGGAAAGACTTTAATAATACATCCTGTACATTTAACGAGACGATAACTATGGCAAATCCTACTATCATCAGTGAACAACCGATTATGCTGGCCGAGCTCAAAGAAGAGCTCAAGACGGCAAAAAAGCGAGATAAAGAGCTCAATTTCAGAGGGAACAAGACAGAAGAATACCTCATTGCAGCGACCTCATTGAAAGGTTCTGAGGCAAAGGACCTCTATGAGAAGATCGAGAAGCTGAAGATCCCTCGTCTGAAGGAAATACACATCATGAAGATCGTCGATCTCCTGCCCAAGACCCTTGACAGCTTAAAGATCATTCTCCAGGGCTACACCCTGACCGTCAACCAAGACAACCAGAAGAAGATAGTGAAAGTCGTTTCTGATTTTGTGAAGTAAAAGGGGGGTGTGAGGTATAAAAATGCAATCCCTAGCTGAGACTCTCAAAGGAACAGAACAACAGTTTATCGCAAACCAAGAGCATCCTGATCAAGAATGCCTTGATCATATAGCTCACGCTCAATATAATCTTCTAGAGTCAGTAAGAAAGAGTAATCCTCTTCTCAATGAATGGCTGAAAGGCGGCGAATCTCTCGATGCCTACTTCACCCAGGCGAAATCAGGACAGCTAGCCGAAGAGGATCAAAAGCATCTTTATGCACTCATCGGAGAGACACCCGTTGTTGACATAAAGGCAGAGTTTGAGGATGTTGAACCCTTCCCGCCTATGATCGGAGCATTGATCGGCGTGGCAGGTGCCTGCCAGGTGCAACTCAAGACCGTACCGGAACAATTGTCACGGCGGAAGCTATTGGCCCTGCTCGTCGGCGGAGCTGTTTTTGGAGGATTGTCAGGCCATGGCTTCAAATGCTCCTGGGACTCTGGAAACCACCAAGAGGCCGTCATGCGCGCAGAGGAGAATCTTGCCTATCTTCAAACAGTCGCCGGGAAACATTACGACCTTAACAATTAATTCGAGGCTAAAAAGATGATCCCTAAACTTGATAACATTGGTGCATCATCCGAGCCTGAGATACCTCTTGTTGAGAAATTCAGAGGGATTGAATCAAAAATAAAAACAACTCGAATAGAAGAATTCCAACTTCGCGAAATTCTAAAAAGACGAGAGTCCAACGACATGCTCAATGATTATCTCAACGGCGGCGAATCTCTGTGGACCTATTTCGATAAGGCAGTCGCTGGCGAGGCGACAGAAGAGCAGGTTGAACAGCTCTACGATCTCATCGGTGAAGTGCCTATTGTTGATTATATTGAAGAGTTTAAGGACTTTGACCCTGTTTTTCCTTATTTTATAGTTCCTTCAGCGGGAGCATTGCTCGGAGTTTTGGGTTCAGTATTATTCATGTACAAAATTGAAGATAATGTCAGTTTTTCTCGACGGAAGTTTGTTGCAGCAACTCTCGCTGGTCTCATAGGTGCAGGCACTTCACAAGCGGGAAAGGCCGGACTCGCATGGGCTCTTAATAAACAAAACGCAGCGATTGCCGGGCAGAACCTCACCTATCTCGAGACGACCATCAAAAAGCTTTATAATACAACACTCACCTCCCCTCCTCATGACAGATGAACAAGGCCATACGGCATTAATACAAGTGCAGCTCCCGTGCCTTGCTGACCTCCTGATAGATCAGGGGAAATACAACCTTGATTCCCCTGACGAGAGACGCAGGATCCTCGCAGATTGGGAAGGCAATCCTGTTATTCAGGACGCCCTAAAAGGAGAACGATCTGTTCGGGATGCTTATACAGATATTATTGATAGATATCATCAGGGCCAATTTAACGATGATACACTCTATTATCTTTCCCGGGTTGTCGGCCCACTTCCGTTGGAAACAAATTGGGATGTCATGTCTTCTATCCCTGCTGGTGCAGGAATCGGTTTAGGAGGAGGTATATTAGGTATGGCTGTCATCTCCGAGATCCTCAAGATGCCCGTCGAAAATAGGGATTATGCTCCCTTCAGCCGGCGCACTTTTCTTAAGGCCACGGCTTTATCTACTGCTGCAGGTTTTCTCATTGGACTTAGGGATTTTGAGCTCGATACGCGGGATCGGTCAAGGGTCCATGAGCAGGCACAGGAGAATGCACAGTTCATTGACACTATCATCAGTAAAATCTATAAGGAAAAGACCAGCTGAAAGGCTTTTTTTCCGCTTCCTGATCCGATCTATAATAGACAGCTTTATATACGAGTTCTCCCACCGAAATGTTAGGGTGTCATCAATATGGAGAGAGCTAAAGAAGAACATGCGATTATATTGGACTTCTTGCCGAACGGCTATCCTTTCGACTCAAGGCCTAGCCATAAGAAGACCCCTATTGTCCAGGCCATGGGCAAGGAACACTTCGTCTTATTAGAATTAGTGCCCAGGAAGGATATCATGCTGCAGCCGCACCAGGAGATCTACATCGGCGAGGGCAAAAGAGATAAGATCCACCATATCATCGGCAAGCTCCCTATTACTAGGCTCACCCAGACAGCGAAAGCAGAGCTTCAGTACATCATCCAGACACAGGTGAAAGCGAATGAGGCTCGCTTTGTCGACTTCTTCAACAAGGCCCAGCCTCTCACAACGAGGATGCATCAGATCGAGCTCCTCCCCGGCGTGGGCAAGAAGCACATGTGGGAGATCCTCGAAGCGAGAAGGGACGGCGATTTCGCCAATTTCGCAGACATCCGCAAGCGCGTCAAGCTCATGCCCGATCCCCAGAAGCTGATCATCCGCAGGATCCTCTCTGAAGTCGAGGGCAAGGAGAAGCATAGGCTGTTTGCTGACGGCTAAACCTCTTTCTCCTTTATATATAGATTACACCTACACAATCTTTTTATAGTCGGCATTTTCCCATTTTATCATGAGTGATAATCCGCCAGAAGAGAGCTTGCCCACAGTGATGATCGGTGGCCAGGACATTGAATATGATCCTACAAAGCAGTACGGGGTCATCATCAATAACGTCTATGTTTCTGGTGAACTTCCCTCACTCATGACCGCAATATTCGAGGATTCTTCTCCTGAGGGAGTGGCAAAGGTCACCCAGTTCACCACCAAGGTGATGCAATCTCAGATCGTACAATATGGTGATATGATAGGTGCGATCGCTAAGTGTGCAAAACCGGATATTGTTGCAGATGTCAAAGAAATTGCAAAAGTCGAAGCAGCGATCGACCAGGCGAAGACACGTATTGAAGGCCTTGAGAACACGTTAGGGGTAATAAACAAATTAAAAGGCACGTTCAACCCTGGGACATGACCAAATCCATCTCAGAAGACCCGTCGTCGAATAATCTCAATTCTTTTTCCATTTTAAGAAAATATGCAATCCCCAAATAAGGACTATGATTGCATAGACAGGCCACGCAATGAAGAAAAACCCCTGCTTTAGCATCCCGATGGTAGATAAAGCTTGAACGAATGCTGCCAAAAGCGAGCCAAACCAAAGGGATGCTTAGGAGGATCGTTGCAAACCTTATGAATCCAGAGATGTTCATCCAGCTCTTTATCGTCATGAAGGTGTGAAATCCGACAATGAGCAGCGGTAAGAGCAGAAGCGCGACAAGTGGAAAAAAGGTTTGAGGGAATTGATAAGCGACAAACGTACTTGGCGGCGCAGATTCATCTGTAGCCACGAGCTCCGGAATGGGG
>JBDRLS010000126.1:0-16694 GCA_043812875.1 Nanobdellota archaeon | reverse complement strand
GGGCATATTCTTTTCATGGGCAATTCTTCCAACATAAAGGATCAACGGCCCTTTTCCGTATTTCTTTCTCACCGCTGGCGATTTTTTCGTGTCAAACTGCCCGAGGGTTATGCTTAAAGGGATGATCTTCATGGGTGCTTTACACTGGTGTTTCTTTAGTTCTTTCTTTGAGCTCAATCCATTCACCGTAACAATGTCGCACCGATTAAAGAAACGATTTGAGTACATCCAGGCCATCTTCTCAAAGATCTCCCAGTCAAGCTTTGCATGCTTGAGCTATTGAGGATCACTAAAAAAGCAGTGAAAAGTGCCTATCAAGGGGAGCTTCTATAGCATTGATGTGAGAATAGCCTGCACGCCGAGCATCAGTGGGCTTTGGAAATGCACAATATCTATTTTTTCCTTCTTGAGCAGCTGAACAATCTTTGGATCAAATGGCAAGGTAAACTTATAATCTTCATAGACCGAAAAGGGGATCGATGCCGTTCGATGCAGCTTCACCCGATGATAGGAAAAGGGACGCGCTCTTTTGTTTTTGGGGGCAATGATTAATACTTCATGTCCTCGATCAGCCATTGCTTTTGCCAGGTTAATGGTGAATATGATCACCCCATCAACTTTTGGCAGAAAGACGTCTGTGAACAACGCGATCTTCATACGCTCTTTTAAGAACAGCGATATTAAAAACCTTTTGTTGAGGCCCCCCTTAGGAGCTCCTCAAACACCTTCTCGATGCTCTGCTCGCCCGCTATACGAACCAGTATCCCTTTCTCTTCATAAAATTTCAGAATAGGCTCAGTCTTCTCATGAAACACCTTCACCCTTTCGGCAACAATCTCTTCCTTATCATCCTCTCTCTGAATAACAGGTTTCTGACATTTATCACAGAGCTGGTCATGCTTCGGCGGATTATAGAATATATGATACACTGCCTCGCAGCTGCAGCTCCTCCTTCCAGCAATCCTCTTAATCGCTTCCCGGTCACTCACTTCAATGACGATTGCCTTGTCGATAGTGGTAAACCCATCCAGCGCCCGTGCCTGCGTAAGATTTCGTGGATATCCATCTAAGATAAATCCCTTGCCGCAATCCTTTTGAGCGATCCGATTCTTGAGCATGCCTAAGAGCACATCGTCAGGCACCAGCTTTCCGTGATTCATGATCTCCTTGGCTTTCTTGCCGAGCTCGCTCTCCTGGCTGACTTCATCCCGCAGCATATCCCCCGTCGAGATGTGAGGGACATCATATTTTTTAGAAAGCAGCTTCGCCTGCGTCCCTTTTCCTGATCCTTGCACCCCCATAATGACAACTTTCATGTGATCACCCGAAGTATTCCGGCATATCCGAGATGTCGACATCTGGATCCTTCCAAGATTGTTTAACTCTGCTGATTATTCCTTTCAGCTGACCCTTCACTGCTTTCCAATCAGTGAAGGCTTCATTGATGAATGAGATGTCCGCATCCTCGCCGTTCTCGAGGCTGAGCTCAAGTGCTCGTCGATGGATGAACATGAGACGCTTGAAGAGAGTGAAGATGGTCTGCTTTTCCTCATCATCAAACAGCTTGCACTCATAGAGCGAAGCGAGCGACTGCTCAGGATGGAGAAGCTCTTCAAGATACTTTATGTACCCTTCAAGATGCTCTGCAATCATCTTCCTCACCTCGATAAGGCTCTTCGCATCTTCAGTGAGGTCGAAGCTATGCGAAAGCTCCTCCCATGACGGGATCTTCTTTTCCTTGATTGCTTTTTCGATGTCCATGAAATGACCTTATCCGGCTAACAGCTTGTTCTTTATATGGCTTTCCCCTTATAAAGTAAAACTGGCTAAGTTTGCTTTTTACTCAGAAGGGATAATGTGAACGAAGAGAATCAACAGAGTGCCGGACAGAGTATAGTCGGGGTAAGGCTATTTATTCTTTTTGATTGCAAGGCCGCGTAGAAAACCGATAAAGTGAAATTCTTTTTGATCCGTTTAAGCAGCAGATGGCAAGATGAGTGATCAGAAAAGCACACCGCCAGGATCAAAAAGAACCAGGTTTTCTACGCGGCCGATTGCAAAACGGAAGAACTGTGTGTGGGTGAGGCGGGCGGGTAAAGTATTATGGCACCCTTTATTTTTTTTTAAACAATTTCCAGTAATTAGTATTAAACATTGAATCTATAAGCTGTGATTTCCATCCGGTGTGTTCACCGGTGGGGTAAACTTAAAGAAGTTCTTTTTCTTGGGTAATGCTTGAAGCTGACCAAAACCACAATGTTCCGTTTGGACACTTTTCGTAAAGTGTTAACGGTCATAAGCTGACCAAAGCGAATCGGTATGATCAGCTTCAAGTTGTGATGTGTTTAGTTTTTACTTTAAATAAAACTTTCGAGGTGAATTCTTATGAGATCAAATCCGACTAGGTATAGTTCTGCTGTTGGGAGTATTTGGGTGATGGCCACTTTTAAGGTTAAATATTGTCATAAGGTCTTTGATATTGTGGCTGTGCGTCAGCTTTGTGATGCGCTTTTGCATGAGGCCTTTGTGTTGTACAGGGTCGATTGTAAAAAGCTAGCTTTTGATTCTGATCATGTTCATATGATCTTAGATATGGGGTTGTATGGTAAGATTGAGCTTGCGAAGAAGTTGAAGGGTTTTGTTGCTAAGAAAATGTTTGAGTTGATGCCTTGGTTGAAAAGAAAGAAGTTTTGGGGTTCTGGTTTGTGGAATCCGGCGTATGACATTCGTAGTATTAATGACATGGATTTTTATAGCAGGTACTTGGACAAGCAGAAGTATTCTAGCACGCATCAAAGGATGCTGAGTGCGTATTAATCTGTGAGGGGATCATGCCATCCGGTCTATTGACCGGTGGTTCCCCCGAACCATGAATTAATTGACTTATATCCTCATTCCCCATTTCATGTCAGAAATATTAAGCTATAAGAAGGGAGATGTAGCTTTTGCAGTAGCAAATATGGCCATGCCTCGCGACTTGAGCCTTGATATGTTTTCAGAAATTATTTCTCAGGATGGTAGTGTATTTGAACATACGCACACACGAGGGGGAGAGTTGTTAAGTTTTCCTCAAACAACTGCTAATAAAGAGTATCACAATGTGCGAAAGTGGTCATTATTCGAAGATGAGAGACAGGTCAATGGTGTTGCGCTTTTCCCTAAACTCCAGCTGTCACCCGGACTGTGTCTTGAGTCATATGCTTACGGATTCCAGGGCACGTCAGGATTCCCCGAAAAATCAAAGAGATCATTGATAACGGGGCTTTATAGGCATGGAAAACGACATAAAGGGGATGAAATGCTCGTTTTAAATACAGGATATAAGTCAGTGGAGGAGCTCGAAGAAGGAATAGAAAAATTCTCTAAATGGACAGGAATCAATGCGATAGAATTTAATGATGCTGATCGAAAAGCGTTTGAAGAAGACCATGAAAAAGTCATTGATAAACTTATTGAAGAAAATGTTATTGATTTTGAACGCTTTGCTTATTTAGCATTACTGAAAACAGAAGTTGGAGATAAACCTATTATACCAGAAATTATCCTTCATCGATGACCTTAAAATATTCCACAACATCCTTCTCCAATCTTTTCTCTTCTAAGTTATTGATCTGCACCAAACCTGTTGGGCATGTTATGTTGATCTCGGTGAGGAATCCATCGATGATGTCGATGCCTGCAAAGAGGATGCCCTGCTTCTTGAAGAACGGAGCGAGCGTGCCGATAATCTCTTGATCCTTCTCTGTGATCCCGGTTTTCTCTCCTATCCCGCCCTGGCCGAAGTTTGCCAGGTAATCTCCTTCTTTCGGCATCCTGTTCACTGCGCCGATGGCCTTTCCGCCGAGGATGAGGACGCGCTTGTCGCCCTTTTCGACCGCTGGCAAGAACTCTTGGATCATGATCTGGGTAGTACCTTTTTTTGTGCATGTGCCGAGATGCTGGTCGAGGTCAGGGTCATCGATGGAGACTTTCTTCACCCATTTCCCTTGATAAGAGTCCAAAGCCTTGATGATGCCTGTTCTATGCTTTTGGAGGAATTCTTTGATCTGTGCATTGTCTGCACTGACTAAAGTGGGGGGAATGATCTCAGGAAAGTTGAGGATCATGAGCTTTTCATTGAAGTCTCTCAATGCCTTGGCGTTGTTCACCACCTTGGTTTTCGTGAGGGAAAGCAATTGGGTCGCATAATGGAAATTGAGATCATACGGAGGCTCCTTCCGCATGAAAATGAGATGATAGTCATCTAATGGGATTTCCCTGACCTCATCAACCCGATATTCTCGGGCTAACGCATACGTGTTGTTAGCAAATCCAAGCTCTCGGATAGTGCAATACCACACTGCAATGCCCTGCTTTTTAGCCTCTTCCATGATGGCAAGGGTCGTGTCTGTGTCAGGATGCAGGTTTTCTATAGGGTCGATGACGAAAAGCCATTCAACAGGGGTCTTTTGTAGGTTCATATTCATAGGCTATCGCGATGTTCGCGATGTCCGCAAGGACCTCGTATAAGGAGAGGTCTTTGCTCATGGTGTCCAATATGGGTTTTGTGATATTGTCCTCAAGGAGGATATCGAACTTCATGCCTGGCGCATTCAAGCTGTGTGTTTCCCCTTTATCAGGATGGACACGCATGAAGCCTCCGATGACCTTGCCACCTACGCTGTACAGGACAGGTTCCCCAGTATTTCCATTGATCTTATGGGTGGTAGGGATGCCCTCCTGGATGATAACTGAATTGATTTTTGCCTTCTGCTTGCCGAAGATCATCTTCCTCCGATCATCAGAGTTGAGGTTCCTTATCTCATCTCCGCTTTTAACGGTGAGGATGCCCATACCATAGGTGCCTGAGTTGTCCTTGACGAAGACAAAAGGCTCATCTTCGATGCCGTATTCCTCATGCTTCACCTTGATGTCTCTGAGGAGGTCATCTACCTCATCTGCAACGACAGGGAGGGTTGCAGGATCCTTGAAGTCGATGTCCTTGACTTCACGATGCTTTGTCTTCAACAGCCAGGGATCGATCTTCACATGCTTGGTGAAATCATTGAGAAGACAGTCAATAAACCGGAAATGGGTGGATTTTTTCCTATGGGTCCAGCCGACGTGCAGCGGAGGGATGATGATCTGGGAGAGGCCGTCGAGCAATGGGGGGTGCTCGACGCTGAAATCATTGTTGAGGAGGATGATGCCCTCTCGGAAGCATTCAGTGGTGAGCGTATCCCCTTTCCTCGTCATCTTTTCCAGGACGATGTCTCTCCCTTGGCTGTCCTGGATCGTGAGGGTATTTTCAATGTCTTCTCTAATCGTGCCGATGCAGGCCAAGTAACCAGCCTTTTCCAGGAGGCGCTTCAGGCTATTGAGATTGCACAGATAATAGAGATTGCGGGTATGTGCCTCAGGGATGATGAGGATTTCTTTTTCCTGGGTAATCCTTGGGAGGAACTCCTTGAATGCGGAAACTGCTTTCTCCTGGGCTTTTTCAGAGAGGTTGTTGAATCCGGCAGGGAAGAGATTGCTGTCCACTATCGCGGCCTTGTAACCGGCATCCCTCAGGTCGAATGACGAGTATACAGGCAGATGGAGGCCTTTTTTCGTGAGTGTCTCATGCTGTTTATTCAGCCAGCCCCACACTTCGTCCTTTTTCTCGTTCATTATTTTTTGAAGGTGTTCGTTCATTTGGCGATCTTCTTCTCGATGTATGCGACAATATCTGCGCTCTCGTACATGTGCCTGTCATCGTCGACGAGGAAGGGGACTTGACGCTTGCCGCCGACCTCGATGAGGGTGTTCATGGCTTCTTCGCTCTCGCTGATATTGAGGATCTTGAAGTCTTTCCCTTCCTCTAATCCGAACTCAGCGAGCTTTGCCTTGACAACATCGCAGTACGGGCACATAGTCTTCACGAAAAGTCTGAACATAGGATTCACCTCACCTTCGGTGTTCCTCGGCTTCCTTTTAAAGCTTTGGTTTGCCTAATGGAAGAGCATATTCTAAACCTTGAATAGTTTATATATCGCTCCGCAATTTTTTTAAACAAGCTCTGATTCTGATGATTGGATTCATATGCAAGAATATCTCGATCTGGTCAAACACGTGCTTGCTCACGGGGTGCCTAAGAATAACAGGACAGGGGTGAACACGCTCAGTTGCTTTGCCTACTTCTACAAGGTCGACTTGGCGAAAGGCTATCCTCTTCTGACGACAAAGCAGATGTATTTCAACAGCATGCTCCATGAATTATTTTGGTATCTCAGCGGGGAAGAGCACATCCGCACCTTCCGTGAGAAAAGCAAGATCTGGAATGCCTGGGCGGATGAGGAAGGAAAGCTGGAAACTGCATACGGACGGTTCTGGAGAAGGTTCCCTCTCCCTGAGAAAGGACTCCTTGGAGAGAAGTGGGGAAACAAGTGGGTGAAACAGGAGAAAGAAGGCATGGTGTGCGACCAGATCCAATACATCATCGACACGCTCAAGGAGATCAAGGTGAATCCGACGACCAGGAACCTGCGCCGCATGGTCGTTTCAGCATGGCATCCTGGCAATGCCCTTGAGAGCAAGCTTCCTCCCTGTCATTACACTTTCTGCTTCAATGTACTGGATGGGAAGCTGAATTGTCATCTCACGCAGCGATCCTGTGACGTGGCATTGGGTGTGCCGTTTAACCTCGCGTGCTACTCTCTTTTAACCATGATGCTCGCGAAAGAGACCGGTTTTAAACCAGGGGAATTCGCTCATACGCTGATTGATGCCCATATCTACGAGAATCATATCGCAGGGTTGAAGGAACAGCTCAAACGTGAACCTCGATCACTGCCCCTCATCAAGATAGCTGACACACCGTTCGATGATCTTCGCTTCGAGGACATAACGCTAGAAGAATACAACCCGCATCCGAAAATAAAATTTGATGTAGCTGTGTAGAGGTGAAACATGATAATCATCGCTGCGATGACAAAGGACAAGCTGATCGGCAAAGGGAATGAGCTGCCATGGCACATTCCAGAGGACCTGCAGAATTTCAAAAATCTTACAAAGGGCAATACCTGCATCATGGGCTTTGCCACCTACCAGAGCATCGGTAAGCTGCTTCCGAACAGGCACAATGTCATCCTGAACTGGGAAAAGGTTGATGTTCCTGATGCTGATGTCTGCACGAGCATACCCGAAGCGATCGAGAAGGCAAAAAGCTATGGCAAGGAAATATTCATCTGCGGCGGCAAGAGCATCTACAAGCAGTTCCTGGGATTGGCAGACACCATGTACATCTCTTGGATAAAAAAAGACTATGAAGGGGATGTCTTCTTCCCTGACTGGGATGAACATGAGTGGGAAATCGAGAAAAAAGAAGCGCACGACGCATTTGACTTTTACATATACCGGAGGAAGACTGCATGACACTCTCAATCAATTCTACCCTTAAACTCAACAATGGCATTGAAATTCCCCGGCTCGGATTCGGGACATATCAGATACCTCCGGGAGAGATCGCAGAAAAAGCCGTAAAAGAAGCGTTGAAGGCCGGCTATAGGCACATCGACACCGCAGCCATCTACAAGAATGAGGAATCAGTGGGCAAGGGCATCAAGGCCATCGGGATTTCCCGCTCTGATTTTTTCTTGACGACAAAATTGTGGAATGATGATCATAGCGATGTCAATAAGGCCTTCAGGACGAGCTTGAAGAACCTCAATCTGAACTATGTCGATCTCTACCTCATGCACTGGCCCGTCGAGAGGAAACGGCTCGCTTCTTGGAAGGCCATGGAAGGGATCTATAAGGAGGGAAAGGCAAAATCCATCGGCGTGAGCAACTTCACCATTGCGCATCTCAAGGAGCTGCTCGAGCATTGCGATGTCTTGCCTGTCCTGAATCAGGTTGAATTCCATCCCTATCTCTATCAAAGCGAACTGCACACGTTTTGCAAGGGACATAACATCCAGCTTGAAGCATACAGCCCGTTGACCCAGGGGCAGAAGCTGCAAGAGCCGACGCTCATGGCAATCGCAGAAGGGTATAACAAGAGCACGGCTCAGCTCCTCATCAGATGGGCACTGCAGCATGGCATTGTTGTCCTTCCGAAATCTCAGACAACTGAGCACATAAAGAGCAATGCTGATGTCTTTGACTTTGAAATCTCAGAGAAGGACATGAATTGTCTCGATGGGCTTCATTCAAATCACCGCGTCTGCTGGGACCCGACGAATATTCCTTGATCTCCCTTCTTTTTGATGCTGTCTCCTCTATCGTGCCTTCATATAGTCCCATAAAAATCTTTCATCTTCGCGGCAAGATCAGCGATGAACTCTCCGGTGCGTTCTCCTCTGCTATATTCAAACTGGAGGGGATCCTCAATGTGGCTGTTATAAAAGTTGATGAGGTCCACAAGCTCATCTGTGGTCATAAGGCTGCCGTCTCCATTGAACGCCTTGTCGAGGAGCGCCAATCTCAGATAGGTGTTGTACTCTTCCCGGGGCATGGCCAAGGGGCCATCCGGTTGGTCTCCCTGTTCTGGTCCATCATCCCCCCCCTCTTCACTATCTCGTTCGATGATGATCTCATCATGGAAGGCGTGCTTGGGGAGGAACAACGTCTCTGTGACATATCCCTCCTTGCTGATCGTAAAGGTGTGCGCCATCTCAGGCAGCATGAAGCCAGCAACGCCGTTCTCATTCGTCGTCTGTTGCTGATTCTGCACCTGGACGAGGGCTCCTTGCAGGGGAACAGCACCATCATCCACGAGTTCCTTGACGATGATCATGTACTGCTCCGGTATAATCGGTTCACAGGGCGAGCTGAGGACCCCTGCACACGTTTGATCATCTGCCATGATATCAAGGGCGTTCTGCCCGCCGAACGCGCCATCATTGCCTGCACAGGCAAGGTCAGCGACGCTGTTGTAGCAGATCTCATTGTTGCTCACTTCAATGTCTTCGCTTACGGAAAGCGATAATCCTTCTTTCCCATTGTATCGTATTGTGTTATCAAGAATGTCCACATGCAATGAGCTGACGACAATCAGTCCAGTCTCGACATTATCAGCAATCTCATTCCCTTGGATCAGTCCTAAACCCGCTCCCTGAAAAGCATAATCCTCCTCAAACCGTATGCCTATCCTGTTGCTTCTGATCACATTATCCCTTATGGTGTCATTGAGGCCAGTTGCATACACTCCCGTATCCGCATTCTCCACAGTGTTCCTTTCAATGACATTGCCCGGGAACTCTGATCTGATGCCAAATATCCCGCCGTCAATGCTATTGCCTGTTATCACATTGTCGCATGTCGCAACAGAGATTCCCCTTGATGCGCTATTAGAAATTTCATTCGCCCTAATGGTATGGCCTCTGCTTAAGCAGGATGAGATAGACCGCAGATGGATGCCATTCCTCCAATCTCTCAAGTCACAATTCTGGATGGCTGAATTCATCTTATTATCTTCGACAGTGATGCCGTTCTGGTCAGGAACACCGCGAAGGATCGCGTTATTACAGTCTAGGGTCACATCATTATTTGCAATGGTTAATCCTTCATCAAGATCATACACTCCTGGGCAGAGCACGACGTCGCTCTGGATGATGTCTCCTCCTAAGGGAATATAACAATTTGAGAATGAAAAGGAAAGACCTGTGTCATTTGCACAGCCGGGAATCTCTCCAGAGCCGATATCTCCACGCCAGAGGCATGTTGCGACGTTGTCAACCACCTTATTCGTGCAGTCGTTATGAATCCTTGGTACGGTCCATGAACCTTGGCAGGTGTTCCCTTCACAAGGGACGTGAATGCCCTGCATATCTCCACCACTGTCCTTGATCATACAACGGTCAGAATCGTCGATGAAGTCCAGCTGAAGCACATCAGGATCACAGCTGTTGGAATAGGTCGCCGTTATTTGAATAGATTCTCCCTCTTCACACGTCCCTCCCTCACATTCTGTCAAGGCAACATCCTTGATCAAGCATTGAAGATGGAGCTGCGCATCATCAAAGCCGATGTTCTCTTGATCATCCACTGCCTGAAGCCTGAGTGTTCCAGATGTCTGTTCAGTGCACAATAGTGAGCCGCTGATGTACGCGTTGCTTGTTCCCAGACCTTGGACATCGACTGAACCTTCTTCAAGATGACATGACGCCGGGAGTTCAACCCATTCTAATGATGATATGGTGCCGTCCTGGTCAATAGCTGAACCATAGAGCGTGATCGGATCATCGACATCTCCCCAATAATGACCGGCAGCATCGACAACAGGGGCGTTGATATACCAGGCGGTCTCGGCAGTGTCCGATTCGTCGTAAAGGCCGTGACATGTTCCCTCAATGGTCCAGTTGCCGCCGACAAGAGTGGTGTTGGCATTTTCCCAGATATATTGGTTTCCTTCTAAGATGGTGGTCCACCCGTTATTGTAGGAGATTCCTCGATTCTGGATGGAAATGCGGGCATTGTTGACCCCGTAATCCGTGTCAAAACATTCGATCGCGATCCTATCTAACAATTGCCCTTGATGCAGGGTTGTGCAGTCCTGCCAACCTTGGCCCGCATCGCAGGCAATCTTTCCTGCCTCAAGATTGATGTTCTCCTGGTTGATCCGCTGTGCAATGACTTGTGTCGGCGGCCTATGGAGGTTATCAGAGCCATCCGCGCCGAAAACTGCTATCATGCCGCCGCTTGAGTCTAATGCTGCATCCAAGCCAGTATAGCCGTTCGGAAGGGAAGGATTGCGCAAGAGTGTCGTCTGGAACAGGATCTCCCCTGAGTGGCCGTATTTCCTGGCCAGGTAATGCATCTTATTATAAGTGCCATAGAAGTCGTTCCAGATGATGATCGCCTCGTCCTGCTCTGTGACGAGCAGCTTCGCGATCCCGTATGCATCTCCATCAATATTCATGATGCTCTCCCAGCCTTCGGCCGGAGTGCCGTCAACGCTGAACCGTTGCAAACGCACAGGACCATGCCAACAGCAGGTCTGAGGCTTCCAGACAAAGGTAAAGAATCCGTCGCTGTGATCCGGTTCAATGATGCGGGTGTTTGAATCTACTTCGATGCCCTCTTCTGGCCAGTCAACGACTGAGTTGCCCTGCCAATCCAGCTTGCGGACAATCTGTCTGATCTGTCCAAGCGGGCCCGTTTGGATCTGAAAGAATAATGATCCTGCGCTGGAATGAAGAAATGCATTCAAGTGCATCTCATCCGGGTATTCAAAGGTCTTTGACACTAACCAATCTGCATGCCTATTCCCCTCGCTGTCATATCGGGCTAATTCAATCTTGTACTCTTCCGATTGCCAGGCGACGAATAATCCTCCGTCATGGTCAGGAAGGCCGATAGCCTTTCCCGGCCACGTCTCGATGGCATAGATATCACCTGAAACCTGTTTGTTGAATGCGTTGTCGTTGCTGAATGATCTTCTTGCTGCATAAAGCATTGATTGTCCATAGTCGACTCTTCTCGTGTAGACAACGAAGAGATTGCCGTCATCGCTGAAGGCATCTTGGATCGTGGCCTCAGTCGGAGAATTCGCTATGGTCACTGGGCCGCCCCAAAGATCCTCTCCCTCTCCTGAGATGTGGGATGCCATGATGCGCCATGAGTTGAAAGGTTTTGATCTGAACACGACATAGGCGCCCCCTTGTCCATCAGCTGCCATGTATACTTCTTTTCCTCTATAAACCTCCACATCAATAAAAAAGTCTTGTGCCCATGATTTTTCACCGAACTCGTTCATCTTGCGGACGTAGGCCTTTGGAATATTTCCTCCAAGATTACCATTAGGGTCTGAAGGCCATGCGTAGATATAATTGCCTTCACCGTCTGCCACCATGGTCATTACTTGGCCTCTTTCGTTCGAGACATACATCCCGTTCGGGCCGTACAATTGCTCAGCGGCGGTGGCAGTTGTGATTGTCAGAAGAAAGCAAAGTGTGAAGAGAATTATCTTTTTCATGTGATCTGCCTCTTTTTCATTTTAAGTATAGAGTTTTATATACTAGAAGCTAATTAGCTATAAAAAAGTTGTGGTTCTGATAGGTGTCATCCTTTTCACTTCTGCGTCCTTCGCGGTCCGCCTTGCTTGTAGGGGGAATGCTTGCCCTTCTCTTTCTGGGATGATCGGTCTTCTGGGTAAGCTTCTTCAAGCTCTTCCTCAGTATCGTCTTTCATCTTATCTTTTGAGAGGTTATTCTTTAAATGAGTTTTGGACTGCACTCATTTTTTTTATGTCTCCCCTTTCGCAAAGTATTTAAGCAACTTCTATCGCAGGCATCCACCGATGAAACCGACACGCTCACCATATTTAATTTTACGCCAGTCGCGGGTCCATCATAAAGGCATATTCGCGAAGAAATTCATCCCTAAAGGGAAAGAGCTCATCGAATACGTCGGGAGAAAGATTTCAAAAAAGGAAGGGGATCGGATAGCGGATGAGCATATTGAAAACAATAAGAATGACCCCACAAATGGGAAAGTGTATGTCTTCGAGCTGAACAAGAGGTATGACCTTGACGGCAATGTTCCTTGGAACACAGCGAGGTTCATCAACCATAGCTGCGATCCCAACTGTGAGGTCGTTGACATCAAAAGCCATCTCTGGATAACGGCCATCCGAGATATCAAGAAAGGAGAAGAGCTCTATTACAATTATGGTTATGATCTTGAGGATTACCAAGACCATCCCTGCCGGTGTGGCTCAGAGAAATGCATCGGGTTTATCCTCGATGAGGAACTCTGGCCAAAGCTTAAGCTCATCATTGCTGAAAAGAATGCAAAAAAGGAGCTTTAACGCTGCAACTGCCTTCTGAATACTATCATTGCAATAATGAGAAGCGCTGTTGATCCAAGAATGATATAACTGAGGATTTCTGCACTGATCTCCTGTCCATAGATGCTCAAGCGCTGCAGCTGTAGCACGAGCTGAGTAAGCGGGAGGAGCAAGCTCACATCCTGCACGGTCTTGCCTAAAAGGATGAGGGGGATGAATGCGCCGGAGAGGAACATCATGGGCAGGCCTAAGACGAGGCCTGCGAGGATTCCTGTGGTCTCAGTCTTCGCGACGGCACCCAAGATGAAGCCGAGGCTGATGAAGCTGATGGAGGCGACGATGATGACAACAATGAACTCATAAGATGCTGGGAAGGTAATGCCGAACCAAAGAAGGACAATAAGCATTCCTGCCGTGCCGATCAATGCAAGGAGGAGCTGGAAGAACAGCTTCTGGAAGAAGTAAAGGGTCATCGATACCGGAGCAAGAAGCATCCTCACCATCGTGCCTGAATTCTTTTCCTGCACCATGTGCGTCGTGCTCAGCAAAAGGGTGAGGAACATCAGGATGACAAGGAGCAAGGCAGGGGCCATGACCTTAAGGTTCGTTGTCCTCGGGAAGACAGGAATCTCTGTCAAGGCAACTGGGCGGACAACATTCTCAGGATCAATGCTCGTGTACCAGTCGAGCACCTGGGTGGTGGTGTTGAGATTTTCTTGGAAGGTGACAAACAAGGCAAGGGCGTCATCAATCCGCATCTTCACTCCTGTGATGTTCTGCAGAGCGCTCATGCGGATATCTTCAAATTCATCGAGATACGTTTGGATGGAGGATATGTTCTGCAATGTCTGGATCGCATCCCGTGACTGATTCACCGAATCCTTGAGCAGGAAGAGCGTTCCAAGCATCTCTCTGTAGGTGTTATCCATCAGTGCCTGGGCGTCCTCTATCTGGATTGTTGTGAGATTCACTTTCTCACACAAGGCAGTGAGGTTTCCCGTACAATATTCGTTGAAGGCAGATTCAAGTTCTTGTGTCTGGTTCGAGGTGTTTATGGTCGATTGTCGCATCTGATAAAGGATGTAGTCAAGGCGCTCTTCCATGATGAGGAGTTCTCCGTCAATAATGACGGCTGCATCTTGGATGCGTTCCCCTTGCTCGCCTATCTGGAGCTCAATCTCTTCAGTGTCAAGGTTTTTGAGGCGTTCCTCAGCTTGAACCATATGAAGCCTGGCTTCCTGTATCTGCGGAGTGAGCCTCGCGAGCTGTGTTGACACGGTCTTCAACTTCGCGTTCAGTTCCTTGAGGTTGGACCAGGCGAGGAAGATAAAATCCGAGCCAAGAGCATTTGAGATGCCTTGGACCTCTGCCCTCATCCCTGTGACAAGCAGATTGGCAACCGTTGATTGAGCATTGTCATAATAGAGCTCTATGGTGCTGCCGAAGCCTTGCTTGATCCTCTCTGTGAAATCCTCCGGGATGATGACCGCAGCGATGAGGCGGCCTTCCCTGATATCCTGCTTGGCCTTTTCGCAATCCTGGAGGATCTCTGTCTGAAGGAGCGGGCTCGATAAATTGAAAGGTAATTCTCCTTCGCCGATGCATACCCCCATGATAAGGTTCTCCGGGTCGCCTTTTGAGTCGAAAACAGATGCCAGGATGCCCATGATGATGATTGGTGTGAGGAAGACGAGGATGATGCTTCTCGTGTCCTTGAAGAGCAGCTTCAGGTCTTTGTCAAGCAGGGTGAGAAGTCTCATGATTTCACCAAGTTCACAAAAACATCTTCAAGGCTCTGGCCTTTTTTTACGAGATCCTTCGGCTGAGCGACGATGAGGAGAGTGCCTTGACGTTGGATCGCGACCCTGTCGCAGAGGCGTTCAGCCTCGATGAGATAATGTGTGGAGATGACGATGGACATGTTCTTTCTCAGACGGTTGATGACCTTCCAGAGCGCGGCTCTCGAGACCGGGTCAACACCGACAGTGGGCTCGTCGAGGAAGAGCAGTTTGGGATTGTGGATGAGGGCGATGGCCATGTTGAGGCGGCGTTTCATCCCTCCAGACAGCGATCCCCCCTTTGCATCCCTCTTGTCATTGAGCATGAGCTCTTCAAGGAGGGTGTCTGCTCGCTCTGTTGCTTCTTTTTTCGATAGGCCATAGATCTTGCCGAAGAAGACAAGGTTTTCCAGGACAGTGAATGTCGGATAGAAGCTGTCAGTTTGAGGTGCGAAGCCGATGAGATGTTTGAGACGTTTTTTGTCTTTGATGGAGACTCCGTCAATTGTAGCATCTCCACTGGTGGGATCTGATAATCCGGTGAGCATCCACATCAATGTGCTCTTTCCTGCACCGTTCGGCCCGAGGAGTCCAAAGACCTCCTTTTTGTTGACAGAGAATGAGATTCCTTTCACGGCCTGGAACTTTCCGTAGTGCTTGACGAGGTTTTTTATGACCAGAAGTGGGGGCATGGCATTTCCTTTGTTCGACGAGTTTAAATAGTTTTAGAATTATATCTCTTCTTTGTCGCCGGCTCTCTTTAGCCTTGTTAAGTAGCCAGCGATGACATTCCTGATCTTTGGGGATTGGATGACCGCCAATCCTTTCAATGTTTCTTTGTTCTTCACGTATTCTGTGCAAAACTTGTCGCCGTGCAGCTCTATGAGCTTGTGCGAGGTCCGCTTCACGAATTGGGTCTTGATCCTTCCCATAATAATGACGAGAAGGGGTGTGTTTATAAAGTTAACGGAGAATTATCTTTTATCCAAGCTCGCTTGATACGCTTCCACATCAGGGAATATTCTTGCAGTGTGTTTCGTCACTTTAGACAGTGGACGGTCATGATTAATGGCTCGGAGAGCTAGATTGACAAGTGAGTTCCTTGCCTCTATTTCTAGTTCAATGACATTTCCAGTTTTCAATTCAAGAGTGTCAGGGTCGATTTTGGTACCATTCTCATCAACAACGTCCCACCCTGAGAAATAGAATCTTGTAGCAAAATTGCTAGGAGCGTCTTCTTCAAGAACTTGGCTATATGATTGAGTGTATGGGATTACGGGAATGAGACTCGCCATGGAAAGTACAATTACACCTTGACCTACAGCACTCCAATTTATGTTCTTAATATAATCACTCGCTCTTGAGTTCATATTATTTCCAGGAATATTCGGAACTGGTGTCATAACTAGTGAGTGGTTATTCTTGTATATATATCTTTCGGTCTTTTTTATATCCTCCACTATAGAAATACTTAAATACTAGTTCTGTCTACAAAAGAGGATACTGATGTGATGAAACGCATCTCGTATACAAAAAACGATACCCAGTTTTGCTGGGGGAAAAGAGGACAAGGCGGGAATCTTTTCGACGACAGCAAACCTTGCCACCCTCGCCAATGTGAGGGAGAGAAGGCACACGACAGATCCTGATTCCGCCTTTAATCCCAAGAAGACGCTAGGTCATGACATGGTTGGCATACGCTTTCTGGCTTACCGCCAGCCATGTTCATGGCTTTTTTTCTTGAGATATTCAATGAGATCAGTGTACTTACTTTTGATTGTATGTCAGATTCATGCGATAATTTCACTTCCACAAGTATCCTAATATACAAATGCTAACATTTATATACTAGTGTATCCGTTAATGTCAATGGGGGTATGAATGGTAATACTATTCGACCAATTCAATTTACCAGAAGATATATTCGAAATCGTGTTCGCGACGAAGCAACAGAAAATAGTCGGTAGACTTCTCATCGAGGAATTAAAGCAAAAAAGCGGCGAAATGTCTAAAACTGAGATGAGCTATTTCGCCACCCGTCTTCATGAAGGAAATTTGATTACTGAAATCGATGAGGAACCTTTCCGCGGGAAGAAAGTCAGGATATCATACAACAAAAGACAGTTCTACGACCGGATCCTTACACCGATGAAGAGCATGGGCTT
>JBDRLS010000125.1:0-6251 GCA_043812875.1 Nanobdellota archaeon | reverse complement strand
GACTGGGCGAGGGGAGGAAAAACGACCCGAGCCATAGCTTGGGCGCGGCCAAATGTAATTTTTCTACTAAGCCTTATCAAACAGTTGGAAGTGTCCCCTTGGCGAATGAAGAAAAGGGTTCATAATTGCGTAAGACCCATTTAGCAGTGCCGCTTTCATGCGCAGTGAAAGCGTCAAAGGTGTCAAGTGACACAAAGACCAATCCCTCCAATCGGCGGTAATCGAGGGCAATGCTGATGGGAGCCCTGTTTGGATTGAAACTGCTTTGCGAGAATCCGACTCCCTCATCTAAGAAAAAGACGCGATTACTTTCCATGGCCATGAGAATGGCGTAATCACGGCACTCGTCTGAAGGGACAAAATGTTCAGCAAAAATGACCTTATTTAGGGGAGATCCAATAGCGTCATAGGTTGACAGATCAACATCTAATCCTGGGAAATGCTCTTTGAGATAGCGATGAAAATCTGTTACGAGCTTATGATTCAAATCTTTTGCTACAATGATTGGATTGATGTCCCCCATGGCAGAGGGGGAGGAAGAAGAACTATTTATAACTATGTGCAGAGCAGATGCAGCTTCTTCAGTTCAATCGCCTTCTTTATCTCCATTGCAACTCTTTCTCCGACGCTGATCGACTCCCCATGGAGATATCCTGTGTAAGGCGTAAAGCGTGTTCCTGGACTGCCAGGGATGCGCATGGAGACATCAAAACAGACAAACTCTTCTTTGCCTTCTTCAGCGGACATCGCGCCCTGCAAAGCAAACGGGCCGATGATGCCTGGCTCATGCTCCTGCTGTGTCACCGCAACGAATTTCTCCCCCAAGGCGAACGCTCTCTCAAGGATGCTTTCTTTCACTGTGCAGGCGACATGGCCTGTCTCGATGTATTTGGGGGGGACATGTTTCAGTAATTCCAATTGCTCGTTCGCCGGTAGCCGGAGTATTCCGTCAAGATTCGTCTGCCGTCTGATATCTGTGCCCATGAGTTCAAGTTCTTGCGTCAGCGGAGTGTAGAAATAGTTGAAGTTCACCTGAGCACCTACAACGAATTCCTCGATCACAGCTTTATCCATCGCATCTTGGGTTACCGTGCCTTTCGCAATCATCTCTTTCGCTTTCTTATCAAAGTCATCAGCGCTGTTGCAGAAGAAGAATGCCCGCTCATAGCCACGCGCAGCCTCGGCAACCTTGACGATGCATAGTCGATTGATCTCGCTCGGGTTCTCAAAGATATGGGGAAGGCGGATGCCAGCTTTCTTGAGCAGATAGTATTGGTTCTTCGGCTGGTCTCTTTCCTCCAGCCTGACTAAGCCTCGTGTGCCGAAGATCGGCACTCGAAAGTTATTTTCAATTTCCTCGAAGTCGAAGTACACCCAGAAATAGCGATTATGGATGAAGATCGTGTTCCTCTTCCGAAGCTCATCCTGCACATCCTTCTGGGTGATGTCGCTGAACTTTGGCAGGACAATGCAGTCATCCACGCAGCCTTTCCCATTTCTTGTCTTGTAATAATGAGAATACGTCCGGTCTCTGCCTTCCTGGCAGACAGCGAGGGTGTTGAAGCCGAGCTTCTTCGCGCCGCGGCAGACATCTAGGCCAGAGTGACCGCCGAGAACACCGATGGTGATATCATCGGTGTTGTATTTCTTGAGAATGTGCGCCGCGTCTTTTGGTTTGAGCATGTGATGAAGAACAACCACATCTTTATAAAACTATTGAGCAGGATTAAAGATGTGTTTTTGAAGAGCAGAGGGTATGGGAAGATCCTCTGCCTGTAAGGTTCCTTTCACTTTCCTTAACTCAGGCCATAGGCTTCGAAGTCCGTGCGTGTCAAGCTTGGTTTTTGTTGCCAATTCATTTGCGAGATCAAGAAGAGGTTCACTTTCATCAAACTCTTCTTTCCCATATGAGGCATATTCAAGGACAACCGCCGCAAGGTGATAAGGATCCAAGTTAATGCCGGAGGCTCTAGCAGCATTTTGATAATGCGTTCTCCATGAGTTAGCATGTCCTGATGATTGCTCAGCCCTTCCGAGTCCCATCTGGGCAAGCACTGACACAGGTGGCATTTCATGTAGATTTCCAAGATCAGTAATCTCTCCAAATAAATGCCAAGCAGAAGTATAGCTTTCTTCACGCATGTGTGATTCAGCTTGGGCAATCTTTAATCTTGCTTCAAGAACGGGCCGAAAGGGATGGTCATTCCGGTATTCTCCGAGTGAACCGAGAGCAGAATCAAGAGCTATGCTTTTGTCTTTCATCGTTTCAGCAAACTCTGCCTTTGCCTCGTGATAGAATGCTCGGATGAGGCTGCTCCTTACCATGCCTGATATCCCTAGGGCATCTGATAGGGCAATGTGTGCGCTGTCTTTATTCTTTAGGAACGTATATGCTCTGCTGACGTTCGCCAATGACCAGAGGCGCATGCTATCATCTCCTTTTTGAAAATAGGCGTTTTGAAAATCTGATAGTGCGTCTATAGGGTTATCAGTCATAAGATGTGCCTCTCCGATGAGATTGAGGATTTCAGCTCGTTGAGTTATACTTTGTGTTGCAGAAAATGCCGTGTAAAATTGGTCTAATGCTGCGTCATACTTTGCTAGTTTATAATTCTGAATACCCAATTTAAAAGCGTCCATAACAAGGGAGGATTAAGTTACAGTATTTAAACATATCGGAAAAAAACTACTCCGCAGTGAGAACGAATGGCGGATCTATTTGAACAGTTCTGTAAGCACTGATCCTTCGTCATCTAATGCAAGCACTCGCATGCGTTTGGAATTGCTGAGATACGCATCCTGTACGTTCCAGACGAGGGGCCTGATACGCTTTGTATCATGGCCTAACAAGGCCGAAGCGGCAACTGAAAATGAGTACAGCGCCTCCCCCGCATCATTTAATACCGGAGGGGAAGTTTCTGTCGGTAAATTATTTGGAGTTGTTCCGGCAACAGTAAAAAGTGCTGATGCAAGATTCAATTCTGTGTATGCTTGCAAGCGAGGAGAATAATCAACATCAATCTTCTTCAGCTCGGCTATTGCAGCTTCATAATCACCGGATGCATCCTTGACCTCGCCCATGAGCATGATGCCCTTCGCGACGTCATCTTCACATCCTGACTCGGAAAAATGAGTTATGCTCTTATGGAGCAAGGCATATGCCTGTAAAAAGTCCTGTTTATTGTCTGTTTGTTCCCCCCTTGTCAGAAGCGTCCTGGCTTTTGAATAGGATATCTTTCCAAGCAACCGTTCATTTATCTTAACATCAGGATAAGGTCGGTCTTCCAACATTGACTCAGCTAAGTCATATTTCGCGAGAGCTGCATCGTAATGCCCCTGAAGCGCATGCAATTTGCCCTGCAATCGCTCGTTTTCAACTTTTAAAAAACCGGGATGGATTCCAAGAGGCGAGCGTCCGATTTCAAAGTATTTGCCGTAAATTGACTCTGAAGGTTTGAGAAGGGACTGCAATTCTTCAAGAAAGGTTTGCGCCTCGTTAATATGTTCATCAATAGTTGCTTGAGACTCTTGCGCCCAATCCAATTCAAGCTCGACTGCATTCACATAAACCAAGGCTGTGTTAAGGCTGATGCTTCCATCATCTTTTTTTCTTAGTTTGAGTACTGTATCAATATCTTCTCGAGCGCCGATGAAATCACCTTGGCGTTGGCGAGCAACACTCCGAGCAGTGATGAGAGGAGCCAAAATAGATGGATCAGTTTCATCCTGAGAGGCATGACTGATAATTGCCTCGATCGCGGTGTAGTCCCCAGTCCTTAGCTGGCGTTTGATTTCTGAAAGATGCTCGCTGATGGTCATGAGCTGAGAAACACCCTCCGATTTAAAAACCTTTGGTAAATAGACTACTTGATAGTAGCATCAAAACAAATAGAGGGGGATATAATAGGAACTAAGGAAAACTTATCCTAAAACTATATCCAGTTGTTTCTGCTCTTCAGCTCTCTTGATCTCCAATGCAATCCTGCGCCCGGTACTCATCGGCTTAGAATATTTCAGATAGCTGTAGGGAGAGCCGTTGATAAAAGGATTCGTGCCAGCAACAATCCGCGCAGAGATCTCAAAAGTGTGGAATTCTTGATCAGGTGAGATGACAGTTTCAAGGCAGAAAGGCCCCCATAGGCCGCCGGGAATCATGCGCTGGGATTCCTTGATGACATTCTCGCCCATCTCAATGACCTTGGGGAGGAGGGATTCCCGCAGCACGACGGGAACATTGCCTACAACGACATAGCTTGGATCGACGTCTTCAAAGCTGTTCTGGTCTCGAGCAGAGATCCTGCCGATGCTGTCGACATTGCTTTCATAGCGCTTGTCGAAGCTCATGATCTCGAGTTCTTTGGTTATAGGAGAATAGAAATAGTGGATGTACATCGGCACACCGACTATGTATTCTTGTATGGTGAACTTCTGCTGCGGGTGTACCGCCATCTTGCGCTTGAAGTCCATGAGTGAATTGGTGATGAAATATCCTTTCCCCCCCTTCGCGCCGTGGAACTTGACAATGCAAGGCCGATCTATTTCCTTGGGATCCGTAAAGATCTTCGGCATCTTCAAGCCGGCTTTGCGCAGCCATTGGGTCTGCTTTTCCCTATCTGATTCCCATTCCAGGATCTTCTTGTTGCCATAATAGGGCACCTTCATCTTCATGACATTAGGGATGCCGACATATTCAATGAAAGAGGCATGGGGGATGATGATGGCGTTCTTCTTCAGGAGATGTTCCTCAACCGAGAGGTAATCTGAATATCTAGGAATGGTGATGATTTCATCCGCAACATCAAACATCCTATACGGCTTCTCTCGATCCTTGGTACATATGCAGATATTCTTGATGCCTTCATCTCGCGCTCCTTTGAGGATCTGTAAAGCAGAATGAGAACCAAGAGTTGCGATACGATGTTCAACCATACGCAATGGGGGGATAGGGGATATTTAAAGGTGTCGGAAGACAATTATGTTCAATATTGAAAATAATTTAGTTCTCTTTCGGATTACATAAGGGATTACATATTTTCTAAAATAAGGTCAATTGATATTACCGATGAGTAAGTAAATTAGTTAACATTAAATATGAGTAGTACAATATACTACCTATAAGGGGTACTATGAAAGAAAAGATCAGCATCACCATCAGCGATGAGGCCGCACTCAAGCTAGGTGAGTTCCTGCGAAGTTCTCAACACAAGAGCAAGAGCGAAGCCATTGAGACAGCCATAAAACGATTCTTAGAGGAAACATGCACCACAAACTAAGCATCAGCGTGGACGCAGAACTCCTGAAAAAAGCAGATTCTATCCTGAAAGAGGGTGATTACCGAAACAGGTCTCATCTCTTCGAGATCGCGATCAAACGCCTGGTCAGAGGTGAGGAGAAATGAGCCTTGACAATCTCCTTCACCAGGACGAAGCAGATGATAATATTGAGCAGAAGGTCCGGCAGCCTTCCTCCCCTGGAGGTTTCTGGGGAAAGATCGGACCGTTCTCCCTTCCGGATTATATCGGTATGGCTGCGACCACTGCCTTCGGCTTCATGTTCGGCGGAGGCCTGATCAATCTAGTCTCGACAACAGGCTCATACATCCTCGGCACTGCCCTCGCAAAGAAAGGGAAGATGGATAGTCAAGAGCTCAAAGAGGAAGTGAACTTAGGAAACACCATCACCGGCCTTCTTTACCCTATCTATAGATGGCTCGACGCCATCCCGAATCCAATTACAAAAAGTATCGCTGGGTTAGGGATAGCAATGCCTTCTGTCATCGCTGCAGTCACAGGTTTCAAGAAGATCTACAGCGATTACACTCCTCCAAAGATCGCACAGAAGATCGCTTCTGGAGAGATCCTCAATGCCCCAAGAGATATGTATGAAACATTCAAGAAAGACTATTTGACTACATTGAAAGAATCGTATAAGTGGCTTACCCTGCCGCTCATCGGCGTCTGGAACTTCGTTCCCTTGAAATGGATGTTACCAGCAACTGCAGCAGTGCGGACAGGTTTCCGTTTCCTCACACACAAGGTAATTGAGGAGAAAGAAAATGGAGAAGAGAAAACTCCTCAGCAGAATTACCGCATGCCGCAGAGGCCTTACGGCCGGCAACCGAAATATGCATGATTCCGTAGAAGATTTTCCGGAAAAGGCGAGATCATTCATAAAAAGACTTCTGAATCATTAAAGCCGTGACAAGAAAACATTTTTATAGGGGAAGATATTCTAAGATATTAAATAATATT
>JBDRLS010000124.1:0-2366 GCA_043812875.1 Nanobdellota archaeon | reverse complement strand
ATTCTCAAGTACCATGGCGATCCAAGGTATGAGATAATGCCATTGGACACCAAGGTCAAGATAGGGGAAAAGCTTGGCGACGAGGAAGCAGAAAGCTACACAATGATGCCTTACCCTGATTTACTGACACGGAACTACATAGTTGTGTCTGATAGCTCGTATACCTGGCTGAAAGGGCAAAGATGCCACTATCGAATCCAAAAGAAACAAATCAATTCATTTGCCATCTCGCCCCAGAGTTTTATACTGGCAAAGCTTAGGATCCAGCACGACGCAAACAAGAGGAGGGTAAGGCTCACAGGCCAGCAGGCACTGGCGGCAGACAACCTGAGGATTGACTCAGGCATAGGGCCGTGGATAACATATGATGCGGATGTGCCTGTGATGTCACATTACACTAAAAGCGCCATATCAATGACAAAAGAGCAGTACAGAAATGTGTTGAGAAGAAGTAAGTACGGGGTGAAGGTCGATGAGTCTGAATACCAGCTTATAAAGGAAATCCCGGTAATGATATCCGAGGAGAAATATGTTGTCTGCATTCCCAAGAAAGAGCATGAGTGCCAAAGGATAATTATCGTCGGTGAATCCGGGACTGGAAAGAGCGTATTCACCAATGGGTTTGCATCCCGGCTGTTGTGGAAATGGCAGGACAGGGCAATATGGATGCTCGACCCCTCGAACCAATATGAGGATATCAGCCTGCCGCAGGACTATGATCCCTTTAATAAGGTCAATGCACTTATAAACGAAACTCCTCGCCCAATCCCTGCAGTACAATGCTACCTTGCCTGCAACAAGAGAATAAGAATGAAACATCCGAATGTCAGCTTGTTGATTACCCTCAACTTCCTTGAATTCCTTAACAAGTTCAAATTTTATACAGATGGGATAAGGGATTGGGATTTCGGCGATAAGCACAGTTATTTGATGGATTTCATGGAAGAAATAAAAGATGTCACAACAGTCAAGGAATTAGAACAGATCATGATGGACAAGTTGTCTGACGATAAAGGCAAAATCAGCAAGGGATTACAGTCAATGCAGCGAAAGTGGGTTAGCAAGTTTTCAAGCATCTTCAAGGAGAAATTCTTAACTAACCAACACAAAAGGAACTTCCAAGCCACTGACGAGCTTGAAGTGAGATTCAAGGATGGAAGGGTGGTGAAGGGGCATCCGCTGATAATGCTCGCCGAAGCCGGTGCCGTGCCTGTGCTGAACATCAGCGATGCCAAGGCAACAAGATGGTACAGGAACTTTCTGGCTGATTTTATACAGAAGGTCATGGCCCACCAGGACGAGCTGAAGGAAAAGAGGAAGAGGCTGTGGCTGATTTACGACGAGATGAATATGATCTACCGCTTTGGAAAGAACCAAGACCTAGCATATTTTGCATTCGAGGAATCCTCGTCGCAGGGAAGGTATAAGAACATGGGGTTCATCGGCAACACCCAGTCGATAGCCAAGGTCAACCCGGACATATGGGAGCAGGCCACGCAGATATGCTGCTTCTACATGAAAAATGACAAGGAGAGGATGAGGATAGGAAAGAACTTTGAAATACCAAAGGAGATATACGAAAGCATAGGCACGCTGAAGAAGCAGGAGATGATGATATTCACTAACCCGGGAATAAACCCGTTCATAATATATGACAGGTGGGGACGAAGGAAGGTTTCGGACAGGGCGTATTTCAGGGGCAATGTCTTGCCGCCCCCAAATCACCATAGTGTCGCGGAGAAGCCGTTGGAGGTAAAAGAGGATGGAAGTGATTTGCCCAAGGTGTAATGAGAAAACAACATATGACTGGACGATGCACGATGCCCAAAGAAGCAAGAAGTTCTCGCTCGAGATGGTGCAGTTTACATTGACATGCCAACGGTGTGATTTGCCGTTCGAGGTCATTGTCCAGATATTCGAGCAGGACAACAAGGAAACAGTAAGGAAAAGGATAATAGAGTATGTGGGGTGAGAGGGATGAAAGAAGGATACTTGAAAAGGTCATGGCTGCTGCTGGTGGCTGCAGGAGTGCTTATGCTGATGGCGATAGTCGCTGCCGAGATAGTCTATGGTGTGCTGAGCTTATTGACAATTGCCTTGTTCTTCTACAACCACTCAAAGTTTGACGTGGAGGAAGAGGAAGCATATGCATGGTGGCAGAGGATAGGCAGGGACAAGAGGATTGAAGTTTATAAAAAGTAGTGAGGTGTTATCATGAAGAAACTTGCAGTCTTGTTAATAGCAATGCTGGTTATGCCGGTGGTGATGGCTGATGTTGTCTTGGACAATATAAAGGGATATGTCAACGGCAAGTATACTTCAGACATAGACAAAACGGGTGGCACGTTCGAGGTGTACCCAGGGGA
>JBDRLS010000123.1:0-14115 GCA_043812875.1 Nanobdellota archaeon | reverse complement strand
GGTCTGCAAAGACGGCGTCATATTGGTTACTGACAAAAGGATAGTTGACAAGCTTGTCGTCCCTGAAGCCGTGGAGAAGATCTTTCAGGTGGATGAACATATCGCAGCAACAGCATCCGGAATATTGAGCGATGCACGCGTCCTCATCGAACGCGCCCAGCTTAAAGCACAACAGAACAGGGTTACGTATGACAGCCCCATCGACACGCTCAGCATCGTCAAGGACATATGCAATCTTAAGCAGCTCTGTACCCAGAGCGGAGGCTTACGGCCATTCGGCGTCTCCTTGCTCGTGGCAGGTGTAGAAAACGGAGGGCCGAAGCTCTTTGAGACTGATCCCACGGGAATCTATTTCCAATACCGGGCAACGGTCATCGGCGAAGGGGAAACTGAGATCGAGGAGCACCTTCACAAAGAATACAATGAAGAGATGACGATCGAAGAAGGGATCAGATTCGCCGTGAAGATGCTCAAGAAAGTCCTCGACGATAACTTCAGCGCCGAACGCCTCGACTGTGTCTTCATCACCACCAAAGACAAGAAGTTCACTAGAGTGCCAAATGAAGAACTTGCCAAGATCCTTGGCAAGAAGAAGTAAAATGGAAAAAATCAATCTCGCCCGCCTCAAAAAGGGGGAATATGTGTTTGAAGTGGTCATCAACCCGGATGAGGCAGTGGCCTTCAAAGAAGGAAAAGGAGATATCCGGGACGCGCTGAAAAGCGAACAGGTCTTTCATGATGCCAAGAAGGGCAATCTTGCCTCGGAAAAGCTCATGCATGAAGTGTTCCAAACAGATGATCCCCTTGAAGTTGCCTCAATAATCATCAAGAAGGGAGAGATCCAGGACACCAGCGAGCACCGCAACAAGGAACGGGAAGAGAAGGAAAAACAGATCATCGAGATGATCCATAGGAACGCAATAGATCCTACGACCAAGCTTCCTCATCCTCCGCAGCGCATCCAGAATGCGATGGCTGAAGCAAAGGTGCACATCGATGACCACAAGAGCGTCGAAGAACAGCTTCCCGGAATAGTCAAGGCACTGCAGCCGATCATCCCTATCAAGATGGAAATCGTTGAACTGCAGCTGCATATCCCTGCGCATTATGCAGCAAAGTGCTACGGCATCATCAAAAATAATGCCACGATCAAGAAGGAGAGCTGGCAGCCGGACGGCTCATGGCTCGGGACCATATCCATGCCTGCAGGCATCCGGCATGATCTCATCGACAAGCTCAACAAGATCACCCATGGAGACATGGAAAGCAAACAGGTGTAAAAAATGACATTGAAAGTGAAAGACAAGGATATCGTGGTGCCTGGCGAGGAACTCGCCACAGGCATGGACTACCTTCCTGGATACGGCACCTACCGAGAAAAGGAATCAATATATGCAACAATCATCGGGCAGCTCCGCATTTCAGGAAGGGCCTTGAAGATCGTTCCTCTTTCAGGGAAATACATCCCTAAGAACGATGACATGGTGATCGGACAGGTGTCTGATATCACCTTCAACGGCTGGACCATGCAGATCAACTCAGGATATCATGCGATGCTTCCTATGAAGGATGCGACCTCTGACTTCATCAGCAGGGGAGCTGATCTAACGAGATATTTCAGGATCGGCGACTGGCTCGCGACAAAGATCACCAATGTCACATCCCAAAAGTTAGTGGATCTGACGATGAAGGGTCCTGGATTGAGGGCGTTGAAAGGAGGACGCATCATGTATGTCTCTCCGAGCAAGGTTCCGAGAATCATCGGCAAGCAGGGCAGCATGGTGACCTTGATCAAAGAGTCCACTGGATGCAACATCTCAGTCGGCCAGAATGGCGTCGTCTGGATCGAAGGCGAGCCAGCAAAAGCCCAAAAGGTGAGGGATGCCATCCAGCTTATCGAGCGTGATGCGCATATCCCTGGGCTTACTGAAAAAGTAAAACAATTTTTAGGTGAATCAAAATGAGTTACACAAAAAGACTAGACGGCCGCGCGCCGGACCAGCTCAGGGAGATAGAAGCCAAAGCAGGCATCATCCCTAGAGCAGACGGCTCAGCAATGTTCCGCATGGGAAACACGATCGCCTATGCGGCAGTGTACGGGCCAAGAAACCTCTTCCCGAGATTCCTCCAGAATCCTGAGAAGGGGATATTACGGATCCATTACAACATGATGCCCTTTTCCAGCGGCGGTGAACGAGTCCGTCCTGGAGGCAGCAGAAGATCAAAGGAGATCGCCTTTGTCACCACGAAGGCGCTTTCCCCAGTTGTGGACTTGAGCGAGCTCCCCAACTCAGTGGTGGACGTCTTCATCGAATTCCCACAGACAGATGCAGGGACGAGATGCGCCGGGATCAATGCAGCGACCATCGCGCTTGCTGATGCAGGCATCGCCATGAAAGACATGATTGGTGCAGTGAGCGTCGGAGCGGTTGATGGCAGCATAGTCCTCGACCTGAATTATGATGAGGAAGCATATGACAAAGGGCCTGTCGCTGACATCCCTATTGCGATGACCACAAGGAGCGGCGAGATCACCTTGCTCCAGATGGATGGAGAATTGACTCCAGAACAGCTCAAGAAGGCGTTGGCCATGGCAAAGAAGGGGATCAAGGAGATCCATGAACTGCAGGTCAAGGTCCTCAAAGAGAAATACGGTGAATAAAAATGAATAATGACCAATTACGCAAGCATCTGAGCCTTTCTCTATCCAAGAACGTGCGTTTTGACGGGAGAACGGATAAGCTTGCTTACCGGGAAATCAAGATCAAGACAGGAATCTCGAAGAATGCTGAAGGATCTGCGGAAGTCAGGATCGGGAACACCCGTGTCCTCGCAGGTGTCAAGATGGCTGTGGAAAAACCATTTCCAGACAAGCCGAATGACGGCATGCTGATGATAGGTACAGAACTTCTGCCGCTTTCCAGTCCAGAGTTTGAACTTGGACCTCCGGGAATCTGGGCGACAGAGATCGCCCGTGTTGTCGATCGCGGCATCCGGGAATCCGGGCTCATCGACTTGAGCAAGATGTGCATCTCTCCGGGCGAGAAAGTATGGGGAGCGTTGATCGATATCTGTACAATCAATGACGAAGGGAATCTGTTGGATGCAGCTGCTCTCGCTGTATTTGCTGCCATCAAGAATACGGTCTTCCCGAGCTATGAGGGAGGGGTCGTCGACTACAAGAACAAGACCGACAAGAAACTGCCATTGTCAGATAAAGCGCCGATTGCGGTAACTGTCTACAAGCTTGGAGAGCACTTCTTTGTCGACCCTAATGTCGATGAAGAGCATGCCTATGAAGCCCGTCTTACGGTAACCTCATACGATGACAAGACGCTGTGCGCCATGCAGAAGGGCGGCGAAGCACCGTTGACCCCAAAAGATGTGGACACCATGGTCGGCATCGCGATCGACAAGGCAAAGGAGCTCAGGAAGCTAGTGTAAGGCCGCGTCGACGATAGAGGAAGACCATCCCTGCTCAAGAAGTTTTGTTTTTATTTCTTCATCGCCCAGGTTGAGCGCTCTCGCATGTTTCACAAAATCCTTGACCTCGGGAGGGATAGCCCTTGATGAACTCATCGAAGGAAGACCCTCAACATCAGGGATCTCTTCCTTATGCGGCCTCTTGGGAACAAGGGGGATGATGACCTTCACTTTTGGTTTCTTGCTCAGTTCCCGCTCCCACGCCTTGGGATGGGAAAAATAATGGTGGTGAAGCCTCACCCGAGTTATCCAGATGAGGCCGAGGATGATGAGGATGAGTGCGCCGATGACTGCCACGATGAGCACAAGCTGCTGATTAGTCTCAGGGGAGACGGCAATGACGCGGTCCCTTGCTTGGATGATCGCCTCTCTCTCCATGAGGGTGAATGTTCCCAGTTCAGGAGAGGTGGCCCGATAGACGAGGAATTGGTTGTTCTGGCCGATGTGCATTGTTGCGAGCGGGGTCCACAGACCATCATAATGGTAGAGTGTTATGTTCTTGTTGGCGAATGACTTGGGGAGCTGGAAGGTCAAGACAGCATGGGAGATGCCTGAGAAGCCTTCACCTGAGAGGGTGAACTGTTCTATCACCTTTCCGCTCGGCGGTGGCAGATCCCCTCTGTTGAGGCGGATCGTCGGCCTGCGGATGCGTTTATCAAAGGTCATGGATAGGATAGAAAGAGCATATTGGTTTGATGAAAGCTGCCAGAGCGCTGCTTGCCCTTCCTCCACCACATCCCAGGTGTAAGAGAGCTCTTCAAGGGTTTTTGGAGCATCAGCATTCACCAGGGTGAATGATATTTTCTCACTTCGAAGGTTGCCCTGCATGTCCGTGGCGTGGATGATAATCTCGTTCATTCCTGCTATCAGATCATAGGTTATGGTCCTTGTCCTGTCCCTTCCCGCCGAGTAGAAGACATCTGTCTTGCGTCCATTGACGCTGTAGGTCACGTCCGCGATCTCATCAGTTCTGATCCTGAGCTGGATGAACTGCTCAGGGGAGATGATTGTTTCCCCATCTTCTGGCTCGGTGAAGATGACCGGTGCTTCCTTATCATCGACTTTGAATGAGAGTTCCTCGTTGATCTGCTCTTCGGCTTGATTTTTGCATGTCAGGAAGATATCATGGCGGCCGTTCTTCAAGACATTGCCGAGCAATGAGCCTTGTATCGGTTCGGTGAACGAACGGCTCTTGCCGAGCTGGTATTCCCTCCCTTCGTAGAGGTATGAACAGGTGAGGATCTCATCTGATCCGAACATGAGAAGGATGTTGCTGCTCTCGATCAGGGTGCCTTGCGGTGAGTCAATGGTGAGGCCAGCAGAGACTGCTGAAGATAGGAGCACAATGAAGATTACATAGCACAGCAGCCGCATGACACACCTCTTTTGGCTTCTTGCGCGAGGTGGATTTAAATAGGTTGCGGTGAAGAAGGTTTTAATATTACCTGCCCATAGCCCCCAAATATGAAGTTTCAACAGGAACAATTTGATCTATTGATTTCCAGTTATAAGGACGCAAAGGGAGCTATTTATGATCGTGATGCACGGTTGTTTTTAGGAGAAGAAGGAACAACGCATCCTCCGTTTCACGAATGCAATGATTCACAGCATGCACAATATGTCTTCTATGTTTCCATCAGAGGGAAAACCTTGCCATTAGAACATGGCATGAATTCATCGATGATTGACGAAGAGAGAGCAGTGGAACCTCCGGAAGGGACAGCTATGCCTTATGCCTGTGCGAGTGGACTCGCATCACATTTTGATAAACCCTTGGAGGTTCTCGCAATTGAAACTGAGGCTAAACAAGGTAGTCTAGCAAAATGGAATATACTATTATTAAGAGATATAGGGGATGAAACAGGATATATTCATAATACTCTCCTGAGAGCGATGGCGAAGGTCATGGAAGAAGGCAGAGCTCAGCAATAAGTTATTCCGGAAATCCGCTCTTCGCAAAGTCCATGATGCCTTTCTTGATGTTAAAAGCGGGGGTGAAGCCGATTTTTTCTTTCGCTAATGTCATGTCGCACTCGGTGTGGTTCTGATATCTGCCTTCAAAGGGGTTGTCGAAGTATTCCGGCTTCTTGTCCACCTTCATTGCTTCGTTGAGGTGCTTGATGACATCGTTGAAGGTGGTCGCCTGGCCGTAGCCGCAGTTGACGACGCAGCTTTGTCTTGCTTCCGCAGCGAGCATATTGGCGGTGATGCAGTCCTTGATGTAGATATAGTCCCTCTTCTGGTCCCCCCACTTGAAGATCCTGGGTATGCCGACCTTCATCTGCTGCGCGAGCTGGTGGATCATCGATGATCTTTTCTCTTTGTGACCCTCGCCCGGGCCGTAGACATTGCAGTAGCGCAGGCCGACGATGGATATATCAGGATGGGCGTTGGCGATTTCTGCTGCGACTTTCTCCATGAGGATCTTTGATTCGGCATAGGGATTCAGAGGATGGAGCTCTTGATCCTCTTTGTATGGCGTCTGGCCGTTGCCGTATATCGCGGTCGAGGAGGCGTAGACAATATGCTTGCAGCCGTGCCCTATCGCTTTGGTGAACACTTCCCTGGAGGCATCGACATTGTCCTTGAACATGATGGATCTGTCGAGGAGCGTGGTGTCGTTGTTCGCTGCCTGATGGAAGAGGACATCTATCTTTTTTAGGGTGTCCCAGTCGATCGAGAAGAGGTCTCTTCCTAGTCGTCTGACCCCTTCTGGAAGCTTCTGCTCCCCCTCAGTCGCTGTTGCGTACACTTCGTGGCCGAGCTTGAGGAGATAATCGACTAGATTAGAGCCGACAAATCCTGTCCCTCCGGTGACGAGGCATTTCATAGCGTGAGAGAGCAATGGATTGTTTATAAAAGTAGCGAAAAGTAGGGAGTGTTGAAAATCTATAAGGGGAAATTCATTTTGGCCGATGAAGTTGTTGTTTGAAAGTTAAGCGGGGGAAGGAAGCATCAGTGAAGGCCAAAATGAACCTGATTTTCAACACGACCGAAAAGCTTTAATGGGAGGAAACAAAGCATAGTTGAATGAAAGCAATAACAGCTGAAAAACTCGATAAGTACTTTTCCGTCACCAAGGCAGCGCTCGATAAAGTCAAACTTACTGATTCTGGGAAGATCGACTGGAAGAAGGCAGCTGCAGATTTCTTGGACATGGCGCAGAGGTATTTCGAGGATGCCCAGCACTTCAAGGAGAAAGGAGAATGGGTCACGGCATTCGCAGCGCTCAATTATGCGCACGGCTGGCTGGATGCAGGTGCACGATTAGGTCTGTTCGATGTCGGTGGAGACTCGACGCTGTTCACAGTCGACTAATTGACCATTTGTTCAATCTTTTCTTTATGTTCTGAAAGCTGAGATGCCCGTATGATATACGGGACATCCACTAAGGCATAGCTTTTGACTTCATGAAGAGCCCCTGAGTTTTCAAAATGGAACTCTTGCTTATGAGGTGTTCGCGATGGCAGCATCAATATTTGTTCCCCCTCTCTCAGTTCCGGATTCGCGAGCGTTGTACCAGAATGTTGTCTTAATGATGCCCAAGACACAAAGTGCCATTGATAATCACTTAAAAACAGCTGACCAGGCGGATCATGAGATTCTCTGACATGAGACACGGTATCCAGAGAAGCATGATCGCACACATCAGAAATTTCTGTTGGCTCTTTTTCCCTGAAAAAAGAAGGGAGGAAAAAACCTATGCGGTTTTTCCAACTTCGATGAATACTGGTATATAATTCCAGAAACTGTTCTCTGGTCATGTATGCTTCCGCCATGAAGAAGGTGAGTTTTAGAGTGTATAAAAACCTATCTACATCTCTTGCTCTTCGACTTCTTTCTTTAAGTTATTTTTCCTTATAATGCTATGGATGCCACTTAACATCCGAAGGAAAAATTCAAGAGCGATCACAAATGCGAGATAATAGAAAATCTCTTTTATGTGAAAGACCATCTGACCAAGGTCTTCCATGGCTTGTGCCCAGGTGAAGTACGTGCCATCCACGATGAAGACCCCGAGCATGGCGAAGGGAATCATTTTTGAGAGGTCTTTGGAGAGGTCTTCGCTGTAGTATGCAGTCACCCGAATCGATCCTACCAATGCCATCGCTACGAGGAGGATTTGCTCAACCCCATAGTTCTTAGAGAGGAACACGAGGAGCAGAGACATGACCAAGAACCAGAAAAAGGAGAACAGAGGAAAGAGGATGAGATAATTGAGTATGTAGGTAACACCTTTGAAAAACTTTACGAAACTACTGCTCTGTCCAACGTCAATATGGAAGATGTCTTTCCGAGCAAGGAAGCGATAAAACTTGTAGATGAAAATCCCATAGATCGCAATACCGACGATAAAAATGGCCAAAGGCTGAAGCTGGATTTTTGCTTCCTCAAGTGAAAACGTCTGGATGGCAAACGTCGTCTGGTTGAAGAGATCCTCGAACATTCTTCTTTTTGAAGAGAGGGAGTATTTAAGATTTTCTCCCTAAATGAAAGTGGAGATGACCAACGCGATGGTTGCCAGGATGATCATGATGGCCACGGCCCAGATGATGACATTATACCATCCAGGATTGGTGTATCTGCCCATCAAGCGTTTGTTGTTCACCAATTTGATCATGGAGATGAGGATGACCGGCAGGAGGATGCCGTTGATGACCTGGGATGCGAGCATGAGGTCGATGAGGGGAGCGTTGGGGAGCAGGGGGATGATGATGCCGAGAAGGATGAGGACTGTGAAGATGATGTAGAATTGAGGTGCTGATTTGAAGCGCTTGTTGACCCCTGACTCCCAACCAATGCCCTCACAGACAGTAAATGCCGTGGCAAGGGGGAGGATGAATGCTCCAAGAAGGCCGGCAGCGAACAAGCCGACGCCAAAGAGGATGGTCGAAAAATTTCCTGCAAAGGGCGCAAGGGCGAGGGCAGCATCCTCAGCAGTCCCGATGTGGATGCCGTGCTTGAATAAGGTTGATGCGGTCGCTACGATGATGAAAAAAGCGATGATGACGGTGATGATGACACCAAGAAGGCTGTCGATACGCGCATACCTTAATTCATTCTCCTGAATACCTTTCTCAACGACAGAGCTTTGGAGATAGATCTGCATCCAAGGAGTGATCGTGGTGCCGATGACCCCGATGAGCAGGAGCAAGTAGCCGGCGGTGAATGTTATCGTGGGCGTCGTAAGGCCTGTCACCACCTCCCCCCAGTCAGGATGAGCCATGAAGCCGGATACGACATAGGCGAGGTAGAACAGGACCATGAAGAGGAAAACACGCTCCAATGTCTGGTATTCGACCCTGAAGATGAGGATCCAGATGAGGGCACCGCAGGAGATGACAACAAGCCATGAGGGAAGATGGAGAAGGTGAGCAGCTGCTGCGATGCCTGAGAATTCCGCGACAGTGGTCACGGTATTCGCTATCACGATGCCGATGATCATGAAAAAAGTTATTCTCACGCCGAAGTGCTCCCGGATGAGGTCAGTGAGGCCCTGACCGGTAACGACGCCCATGCGCACAGCCATCTCCTGGACAAGGGCCAAGGTGATGAGGATGGGGATCAGCGTCCAAAGCAGGCCATAGCCGAAATCCGCGCCAGCAAGAGAATAGGTAGTGATGCCGGACGCATCATTCCCCACCGTGGCAGTGATGATTCCAGGTCCGAGTACGGCAAGAAAAAGGGCTACGCGTTTCCAGGAAAATAAGGGAGGGGGCATCTTATTTGATCTTTCCCATCTTCAATGAGGGGAAGAATTGCTTCAGCTTCCAGGACTTTGGAGTCACCTCTGTAAGCACTTCGTATGCGGTGACAACTCCTTTCAAGCGGAGCTGTGCATCAACAACAGGAACAATGATGAGATTGTATTTGATCATCAATCTCGCAACATCTTCTTTGGGTGTGTTCACATTGACATGGATCGCCCTTTTGCGCATGACCTCTCCTGCAGTCTTCCGAGGAGGGGTGATGAGAAGGGTGCGCAATGAGAGTATGCCTACCAGTCTCTTCTGTTCATCGGTGACATATAGGTAGTAGACCTTCTCTGGCGAAGGGGCCTTCTTCCTCAACAGATGGAGGACCTTGGTCATGGTGTAATTGATCGATACTGAGTAGACATCAGTCTGCATGATGCCGCCGGCGCTGTCAGGATCAAATGCAAGTATCTCTTTGACCTTTGCCGCCTTCCCCCGCTTCATTGCGCGGAGAAGCTGGATTTTCCGATGATCAGGAATGTTCTCTAAAATAGAAGCCGCCTGTTCCGGCCTGATATGCTCCAAGATATCAACGATCTTCTCTAGGCGCATATATCGGAGGAGGGAGTGCTGGACATCAGGATGCGCCTCGGTAAGGGTCTCCCCTGCCTTCCCGTCGTCTAATGATCGCATGACCACAACCCGCTCTCTTGCACTGAGGTCTTCCATGATATCAGCGATATCTGCCGGATGCAAGCCGGCCATCCGGATGCGTGGAACCTTGAGCTTTAATTTGGAGATATGGGAATGCAATGGTTGGACATGCTCCCAGGCGATCAAGGAATGTCCATTGACAGAATTCCCTCTAAAAAGTTTCCTGAGAAACTTGACATGGATGCCAAGACGGCGGAAGAAGCCTCTTGTCCCGATATCAACAGAATGGAGGACGAGATCATTGCCCTTGCGGTCGAGGTAGGTGTCATTCACCCGGACCACCTTGAGATCGTCGACATCGACAATCTGCTTGTCGAGTATGTAGTGGGTTATGGTGAAGTCATCTTCCTGGAGGGCGTCATAGGTGAGTTCTTTTTCCTCGACATTGAGCTCAATATGCTTCCCGACGAGATCGACAAACTTCATGGGGAGTTTTTCAAGGCATTTCCGCTTGAGGACAAGATGTGATATTTTTGCTTCCTGCTCGCCATCGTTGAAGACCATATCAAGAAGGACGCCTACGCGACGCTTCTTCTTGTCATAGACGGTCTTGTTCTGAAGCTCACTGAAGTACACTCCCATGCCGACAAGTGATGCTGAAGTTTATAAAAAGGTTTGGGTGCTAGTGTCCGGTTGATTCCTGCACATGTTTCCTATACGTCCCCGGCTCCATGAAGACCTTGTGGGTCTTCACAGCGATGCCATGGTCGCCGAGCATGTCTTTGGCATCAAGCCTTGATTCACCTAAGGCAATGAGCTCTCCCTTGAGCGTCATGATGGCGACAAGTTCTCCTTTCTTGATGTCTTTCGTGAGCTTGGAGATGCCGGGGATGGCTAACCTTGCACCATGACAGATAGCATCGACCGTCGCATCAAAGACCCATATCTTAGCGATCGATTCCAATGCGTCTTCGACTGGAAGGATGATCTTCCGGAGATAGGTCTCGTCCCCTTCCTTCCAATAATGCATGGCATCTGCAAGGTCATTCAACGTGATCGCCTGTCCCTCAGAGAATGGTCCTGCGCGTATTCTTCTCAGTTCGAGCATGTGGGCACCGCATCCAAGATGTTTTCCGATGTCAAAGCAGAGCTTACGGATGTAGGTGCCGGCTTGGCACTGGACTTCGAAGAGGACATCCTTCCCTTTCCGTTCAAGCATCTTGAATGAATAGATCTTCCGCTCCCGTTCTTGACGTTTCACCGCGCTGCGCAAAGGGGGCATCTGGGTGATGGTCCCGGTAAATTTCTTGATTGCCTGCGCCAATGCCTCTTCGGATACATCATCGTGGAGGTGCATGATGCCGACATAACCTTTTCCCGCTGGCAAGAGCGTCTGCACGATCCTGGTGGCGCAGTCGATGGCGACAGGGAGGACGCCGACGACTTTCGGATCCAATGTCCCAGCATGACCTGCCTTGGAAACCCCTACTATCTTCTTTGCGTAATCCGCGACTTGGTGGGATGTCGGGCCTGATGGCTTATCGATGATGACGATGCCATTGCGGAGCAGGACCTCCATCGGCCGTTTATGGGGATCATGGCCCTGGCAGGGGTCGGTCTCTGATTCCTTCCGTATGAGGACCTCGGGCATGAGGAGAGAGAAATGAGGGGGTTTAAATAAGTTGGGTCAAAATCCCTGCAAGAGCATGAGGGTGAGGCCGGAGATCATGGGCATGATGAGATTGTCGTCGATGATACGCTTGTTGACCTCAATCTCCATGGTCTCAAAGGTCATTGCCAACGCGGCAGCGACGAGGGCTTTCCACCAGAGGACAAAGAATGATGCAGCGATGGTCGCGACGACGATCCCTGCAATGGTCCCCTCTACGACCTTTCGTTGGTTCAAGGATGCTTGATCTTTCCGAACTGGCCGACCAATGGGCCGAAGGCATCACCGAAGGAGAGGATCATGATGGATGCCAGTGCAATGTCCTTGGGGAAGAGCATCACTGCTGCGGTCGCCCCGATGACGAATAAAACGGCACCTTTTCCAGGAAACCTCGTTAGGTCTTTCTTCCGATCCATCTGGGTGAGCAACCAGTAGATTCCGGGGAGTTTCGTGAATCGTGACAGTTGAGAGATGGTCAATGCCACCAGCGAGAGGATGATCATGTGCTTTTCGCCGATATAATCCCCTGCGAGAAGGATGACCAATAGCACTCCTCCCCCAAGATGCCACATTTTCCGCCTTATTTCCAAATCAGGAAGTGCCATTTTTTTACGAACCCTGTCTGTTCTTCAAGATGCATGACGACGGAGCCGATCGCATAGCCTATGATCGCCCCTGCAATGATATCACTGAGGTAGTGGACTTGTATATAAATTCGACTGAGAGCGACGAGAACTGCAAAGAGCGTCCATATCCATTTCTGGGTTGGGTAGATGCGGTCCATGAGGGGGAGCAGAGAAAATGCTACTGCTGCGTGTGCGCTGGGGAATGAATGTGAGATGAAGCCGAAGGTGGTGATGATGATGTCAAAAGGCCTGCTGCGCGCAATCCCGAACTTCAACAGATGAACGATGATGAAGGTGGTGAGGATGGTTGCCCAAAGCACGGGAAGGTATTCCCTTTTGTCTGGATGCCGGATGAGGAGCAGGGTCATGACGATGATGATCAGCATTGTTGATCCAAGGGAACTTATCAGTCCCATGAATGCGATGAGCCAAGAGGCATGGAAAAGAGAGGTATGGACAAGTACATACTCATCCAGAAAAAAACTGATGAGGATGAGAAATGACAATCCCATGGCCAAAAAAAAAGCTTGTTTCCTCGTCGAGAAAACAGATGAAAGGGTTCTTTTGCTTGCCATTGCCTGCCTCTTTTTTTGGAAAAATGCGAATTAAAAACTTTTAAATAGGAGTAGGTCCACAATATTATGTACACACAAAGACTTTTGGGGATTTTTTCTTTGTTTTTCTCCCTGTTCTAACTTGACGCCATGGACATCAACGCTTAAGAGATAATTGTTGAGCTGCGTCAAGGTCTTGATCTTTCGTTTCTCGGTCGCGAACAAGGTTCCCCGCTTGATGAAGGTGTGCCTGTGCTTTCTCTTGAATCGTTCTGCGTGGTGAGTCATCGCTGTCTTCGGCCCCTGGATGATGACTTCATTGCTCAAGACCCCTGGTCTAAAGGAAAGGAGGAACATGCTTTTTCCCTCAGTCCCCTCCCATACTGCCTGTTTGACTTTGAAGCCTTTGTCCCTGCTCTCTTTGATGAGGCGGCCGAAGGCAATCCTCAATCGGGCGCCGGCAACATCGTGTTTTGCTGCCTTGGGTGTCGCATCAAAAATGATATAAGAGCTTTTTTTATCTAAGGTGATGGAAGGGAGCTCAAAAAAGGATCGCCGCGGCTTCTTGAGGAATGCCTTTGCAGCGGCGCTGAACCGCCCTTTCTTTTCCTCGGTGAGTGCAGCTGCCGCGTTCCTCTCCGGCTGCAAGGGATCGATGACAATAAGCGGGGAAAGCTTTGATTTATTGAGCATGAACAATGCCTTGCCCTTGTGAGCGTTTTCGGGGTCGATGACTTGTTGGAGTTTCCATTTGACAGCTTCCTTCAGGAGAGGGATAAAACCGCCATAGTAGATGATGAGGATGTCGATCACATGCCCAGAGAAGCCGCCGATAAAGGATTCTGCACCATAGGCGCAGATCGCTTTGTTAAACTGTTTTGCCAGCCGGATGTCGTCAGCAAGCTTCGGATGCTTTTTGAGATGCTTTTTTACCCAGGTGACATGATGGGGGGAGACATCAGTGATATTTTTTGCTTGGGATGGCTTTTGGACCTTGAGGACCGGGACGACCTCAAAATTGATCTTTCTCTTGACGAGGAAATAGTCGCGGCTGCCGTGGAGGCGCTGCGGCCGAAAGGGTTTCATGACTTTTTCGAGCAATTTGCTGAGGTCTTGGTCATGATGTTTCTTGCCGAACAAGACGAAGATGTCGATGTCGTGCTGTTCTTTCAGGAATGTGCCTTTTGCGATTGAGCCGCCAGCGATGGCTTTTGCATCGTATCTATTTTTTCTTAATGAGGAGTTCAGCGTTGCGAGGAACGGTTCAACTGAGGGGGGAATTCCTTCTGGGCGGAGGTCGTTTGAAACCTCTTTTAGGAGCTTGCTCGTGCTAGGCATAGAGAAAACTAACTGGTGAGAGTATAAAAAGGTTTGTGATCTATGGAGAGAGTGTTGACAAAACGTTTAATAACTACCCAACAATTCTGTTCATA
>JBDRLS010000122.1:0-5579 GCA_043812875.1 Nanobdellota archaeon | reverse complement strand
GTAAAGGAATCATGGAACCCAAGAGAGGAAAAACACCTGAAGGAGTGTCCTATGCCTATTTCAGATGTAAAAAATGCTCAGAAGAGATTGTCGACATGAAACAGCTCCACGAAGTGGCTGAAAGATACCGGACAATGAAGAAATATCGCGTTAAAGTCAACAAGTGGGGGCTCAGTTTCGGCATCCGCATCCCGAAAGAAGTGTTCAAGAAATACAAATTTGGCGAGGAAGTCTCTCTTATCCCAGAAAAAGAAGGCGTTAAGATTGTTCCTTAACTGAAATAGATATCCACTTCTTCTGGAGTATAAGAACTTCCATTCTTCGGGGGAGGAATGGCTGGTTTTCGGCGCTGCATCGGCGCTTGTTTGATTTCAGGAGAAGACACAGCAATGCCCTTTGCCTTGATCTCAGCAAAAGACAACACTTTCTTCACAGACTGGGGGCCGCAGCTATAGCACAGGAAGAACGCCCCATACTTCCCCTTGCGGATCTCCAAGGTTTCCCCGCAGAGACAGCTGATATCATCCAGGTCAGTATTCCTGTGCGTGACACAGACAGGAAATCCTTGGCCATTCTCTGTGGTCGCCATCTTCTCGCAGAAAGGGCAATTCAGCTTCTGGGATGCGCCGTAGATCTTTCGCATAGGATTCACCGAAGAATCGTCTGCGCTCTCCCAGGACCGACAGACACCATCGATATCTTTACCTTCATGAGCTTCTCCAACACGGAAATATATTCCTTCGCTTTCTCAGGAAGTTCAGCTATGGTTTTCGCAGCTGTTATATCCTCCCCCCAGCCAGCAAATTCCTTATAATCAGTTTTAACCTTTGACGCATCCTCTGATTGAGAGGGAAACACCATTAATCCATCATAACCAGTACAAACCTTTATCGAAGAAAACCCATCTAAAACATCTAATTTCGTCAATGCGATATCAGTAGACCCATTGATCTGGCAGGAATGCCGAGCGACAACGCCATCGAACCAGCCGCACCTACGAGGACGACCAGTCGTCGAGCCGAATTCCCCTCCCACAATACGAAGTTTTTCTCCATCATCATCCAATAATTCCGTCGGGAAAGGCCCTTCACCGACTCGGGTAGTATACGCCTTGATAATGCCAACTACCCTATCAATCTTCCCAGGAGGGATCCCTAATCCTGAACACACCCCTCCGATGGAGGCATTCGAGCTGGTAACATAAGGATATGTCCCATGATCGATGTCCAGCATCAATCCTTGCGCCCCCTCGACAAGCAAGTTCTTCCCAGCGTCGAGAAGCTCGTGCACTAACGCAGTCGTGTTCACTACTAAAGGCAATAATGTCTTCGCCATCGGCGCATATTTAATATCAAGCTCATCAACATCCATCTCCTGCAATCCTGCATCCCGGAACAGCACATTCTTCTGCTCGAGATTCCGTGCAATCATCCTCTTCCTAGCAAGATCATCGACAAAGTCTGCCATCCTGATACCTAGACGGTACGCCTTGTCTGCATAACAGGGTCCAATACCGCGGCCAGTCGTACCGATCCTCTTGCCCTCGCCGAGCTTCTCCATCTGCTTATGATAATCAAGGATGACATGCGCCTTAGAAGAGATGACAAGCCTGTTCGGCGTGATCACAATGCCCTTCCCCTGCAATGTAGCAAACTCCTGCAGCAGCACCTCTGGGTCAATCACCATTCCGTTCCCCATGATGTTCAGTTTGGAAGGATGCAATATCCCGGAAGGGACAAGATGAAGTATGGTCTTCTCTCCGTTGATCACGATCGTATGCCCTGCATTGTTCCCGCCAGTCGCCCTGCACACCACATCACAATCTGCTGCAAGGATGTCAACTATCTTCCCTTTTCCTTCATCTCCCCACTGGCCTCCGAGAACAACTGTTACTGGCATGGAAAGCCAAAGAAAGCGCTCATTGATAAGGCTTTTGGAAGATTGGGGCATGCCCAAGACACCTATCATTTAAAAATCTCCTGGTTAAGTCTCTATATAAAAGAAATAGCTCTGAATAGAGAGTAAATTAAGGAAAATTTATATATAACCTCCGGACCTCACCAAACACTGAGATGACATTAGATAAGACATTGGATGAGATCAAGGAAGCGGAAAAGAAGGCCAAGCAGATCATTGATGATGCTTATAGAGAGAAAGAAAGAATTCTCATCGAAGGCCAGAAGAAGTGCCGGCAGCTTCTCGAAAAGGCAAAAGAAGACCTCTCAGCGGAAAGGACCAAGGCATTGGAAATGCTCAATGCGGAAGTCACGAACGAAAAGAAGAAAGTACTTGCCAAAGGAGAGAAAGAGGTCAACGCACTCTTGGAAAACGGGAAAAAAGGCATTCCTGATGCTGCCAAGGAGATTGTCGAACTATTCGAAAGGCGTGTTCGCAATGCTTAATCCTGAGCCCATGCAGAAGATGACGGCCTATTTCACGAAGCCTTTCCAAAGACAGGTCATCTCACAGCTGCATGAATTAGGAGCGATGCATATCACTGATCACACGAGGGATGACCAAGCAGATATCGGCATTCCGCTCGATAATGCTCCTGAAATCTCTGATCTGCTCATTAAGGTATCTGCTATAGCCAGCTTCCTGGAACTCAATCTCCAGAAACTGCCGCTCAAGCCCGGCAACCATGTTGACTATCCTGATTATAAGAAGAAGATTGAGCATCTGCACACGAAGATGTCCGCCTTGGAAAAGAGATTCTGTGATATCGAAGAGCTCAAGCTGAGATTGGAGGGGGCTGAGAAAGAGCTGCGCATACTCCAGGCACTGAGGCTTGATCCAAGATATCTTGATGACCATGCCAGCATATCACATACCATCTGCCTCGTCAAGAAGTTCCCGGATATTATGGAACTCAGGAAAATCACCAAATATGTCGATATGGACATGGCTGAGGTGGATGAAGGAAAGGTCGTCGCCCTCTATTATGCAGAGGATAAAAAGGAAGATATCAGGCTGTTCCTCACCCAATTCGGTGCTGTCGACATCCAATTTTCACAAAATCAGCATCCTTCATTTGCAGACGTCAAGGCAGGACTTGCTGATGCAAATGAAAAACTTTCCAAGGTCAAGGCAGAGAAGGAAGCGGTGAAGGAGAAAGTAGCTAAATTCCTCAAGAAGGCAGATTTCTTCCTGAAAGGCGAGCATGAGAAAGCAGAGGCTCCGCTCAGGTTTGCCCTTACAGATGCCGTCACGAGAGTGTCAGGCTTTGTGCCCTCTTCTGACATGGAAGAGGTGAAGAGCAGGCTCAAGAAAATTACCGAGGACAAGATCTGCATCAAGGTAAGTGAGCCGACAAAGCTGGACAACGTGCCCATCAAGCTGGACAACCCGCGAGAGAGCAGGCCCTTTGAGTTCCTCATGCGCATGTATACCCTGCCAAGCTACAGGGAATTCGATCCGACATCACTGATGTTCCTCACCTTTCCCTTGTTGTTCGGTTTCATGCTGGGAGATATCGGTTATGGCCTTGTCGGCATCGTCCTTTTCCTCTTCCTCAAGAAGGTAGCACCCAATGTGAAGGACATCTGGAACATCATGCTCATATCGAGCATTGGCACAATCATCTTCGGCGCGCTTTTCGGAGAGGTCTTCGGCCTCGAAGAGATCGGCCATTTCCATCTTCCCCATGTCCTCAGCAGGACCCATGAGATCATGGAACTCCTCTACCTCTCGATTATTGTGGGAGTCATTCATATCAACTTCGGCCTCATCCTAGGATTCATCAACGAGTACAAGCACCACGGCCTCTGGAAGGCATTCTGCGCCAAGTTCGCCTGGATCATCCTGCAAGCAGGCACAGTCATTGCCTATCTTGTCTCCTTGCCAATAGGATTGAGCATTATTGGTGTCTCGGTCGTTTTACTCGTGATCGGAGAAGGGGTGAGAGGCTTGTTGGAACTCCCCAGCATCTTCGGCAACATCCTGAGCTATTCACGACTCATGGCCATAGGATTAGCATCCGTCATGCTCGCGACCATCATCAATGAGCAGGCAGGAGAGCTCATCGTCAACGGCGGCATTGGAGGCGTCATCGGCGGCCTGCTCATTATTATCATTGGACACACCTTGAATATAGCTCTAGGCCTTTTCGGGCCGTTTATTCATTCATTAAGGCTCCATTATGTGGAGTTTTTTGGTAAGTTTTATCAGGGAGGAGGTCTACCCTTCAGCCCATTTGGATCAAATAAACAATAGGAGGGATACAATATGGCAGATTTAGGAACAGGTCTGATCGCGATCGCGGCCGCGGTATCGTTCGGCGCAGGTGCCTTCGCAGCAGCAATAGCAGAAAAGACAATCGGCGCAGCAGCGATCGGTGCGATGGCAGAGAAGGAAGAGCTTTTTGGTAAGGGTCTTATCCTCACCGTCATTCCAGAGACCATTGTCATCTTTGGATTGGTTGTCGCTATCATGCTGCTCGGATTGGCAGGATAAACATGGGACTTAAAGACCTGAAGCAGGATATCCTAGAGCAGGCTAAAGAAAAGGCCAAGGAAATCACGCAGGAAGCGAAAGCAGACTCGGCGAAAGAGCTTAAGAAGACAAAGGAGCAAAGTGTTGTCCTTAAAAAGAAGGCCGCGGATAGCCTCGACCAGGAGAAGGACAGGCTAAGGCAGAAAGAACTCTCCAATGCACGTTTCGTGGTGAAACGGAAGATCCTTGATGCGAAGAACAGCCTCATCGACGGCAGTTTTGCAGAGGCGAAGAAGCTCCTGCAGACCATGCCCGCAAAGGAGCGGGAAGCAATCTTGCAGACGCTCTTGAAACGTGCACAGACAATGCTTGATGTCAAGAAAGTGTATGTGAATGATAAGGACAAAGGACTCAAGTTCCCCGACGTGGAGAAGACTTCGATCGACGGCGGCCTTATCGGGGAGAGCAAAGACACGAGGGTGAGGGTCGATTTCAGCTATGAGACCATCCTTGACAGCATCAGGGATGAGAGCATCATGCGGATCGGAAAACTGTTAGGACTATGAAGCTTCCATTCAATGCGTATACGTTCGTCCGCGTCTCAGTGATGCGGTCAACACTCCTCAAGCCTGAGGAGTACAAGAAAATGCTCAAGATGAGCTTCGCTGAGATAGCGGAAGCGCTCAGACAGTCCAATTATAAGCAGGAAATCGAACATCTCGGCTTGCGTCTTAGCGGAGCAGCGCTCTTGGAGCATGCCCTCAATGAGAACCTTAAAAAGACATACGAAAAATTGTTGAGGGTCTCTGATGAGAATATGCAGAAGGTCATCAATGCATATCTTCTCCGCAATGATTTCCATAATGTCAAGACCATCCTTAGGTCAAAGGTCACTTCGCTTTCAGAACAAGAGATGAAGGACCTTTTCTTGCCGGGCACGATTTCAAATATCGATGCACTTATGAAGAAAGATACAATCAGTGATGTCCTTAAATCATCCAACCTCGTTTCTCCAGACTTCTTGAAGCAGGCAAAAAAAGTCGAGAACAATCTTATCAAGCTAGAAAACCTTCTCGACAAAGAATATTTCCTCCGCATGAAGGATTTCGCTGCGACATTAGAGAACGGCAAGGTCATGAAAGAGTTCC
>JBDRLS010000121.1:0-20717 GCA_043812875.1 Nanobdellota archaeon | reverse complement strand
TGGTTTTGGTCAGCTTCAAGCATTACCCAAGAAAAAGAACTTCTTTAAGTTTACCCCACCGGTGAACACACCGGATGGAAATCACAGCTTATATAGGTTATGGTATCTTAGCTATCCGTTCACATACTCGCGCTAATTCTGGAAACCTTTCACAGACAGCAGCGCTTCCCCTCGTCAGCGGATAGAATACATCACACGGCTCTGGCTGATGCGTACACGCAGGATTATTGATACTATGCCCATTTACCTGCCAGTCGGTGACTGTGCGCTGGCCGTTAGGATGTATTTGTAGCAAATGATAGATAACCAAGTTCGTTTTGTCAAAGCAGATATAGCCTGATGAATCCTCTTCTGGATGGACAATATAGCAGGTATACCCTCTTATGATCACACCTTGGTCAATTAATGACGGAAGGTTCTCGAGGAGAGTGCTCATGCTTATCCCGTCTGCTTCATCAGTGATGTTATAGGTTGCGTTATATGTTGTTGCCAAATCATTCAATGAGTCAGTCGTCATCAGGAACACGATATAGTGAGAGGGGATCTCAAGAGTGTTGAGTGTATCACTTAAAGAAGGAACAGAAGAACAGCTGACAAGGAACATCACAAGGAGGATGAGGAATTGTCGCATCACTCCTCTATCTCGTTAAGGGTTTTTAAGCTTTTTCTCTGAGGCGCTGTTTCTGCCGGGGATTTCTCAACTCTCGCAGCGCATCCATCGCAATCCATTTCGCGCCCGGATAAGGCATCTTTAAGATTTTCTCCCCGACGACAATCGCGTTCTTATGCAACGTAAGATTCCTCTTTCCGATCTGCCGCAGCGCCCAGTTGACCGCTTTCTTGACCATATTCCTCGGGTCCTTTGCCCCGCGTTTGATATGCGGAAAAAGGCCGACGAACATAGCGTCGGATGCTTTCTTGTCACTAACAGCCAATTGGGCCATCATCGCATATCCTGCTCGCTTAACGAATTCCTCCTCGCGCAGGGACCATTGCACGGCCTTCTGCCAGGCGAAAGGAGTATAGCGGAATAAGTTTAGGATCACCTGGTCGCAGACATCCCATGAATTGAACGCATGCACCCACTTTTCCATCAACGCATCCGTCATTTTTTCAGGTTCACCGACCATGGCTGCAAGAATTCGTGCTTCATGATACCCGGTGTTCCAAATCTCGAGAGAGAGTTGTTGATTTCTTCCGGTTTTCTTTGCAATCGCCCGCAGCGTCGGTATCGAAACTCCAAACGCCTTCTCAACTTTTATACCATATCGGGCCATGCCTTCCCTGGCCTTGGGATTGGATTGCCTCTTTAATTCAGTGACAATCTGTTGCGCATTCATTTTACTAATCTGTTTACTAATCTGTTTCATATTTTTATCTGTTAGGCATGAGCTATTAAAAACTTACCGAACGACGACCGGGCGGGCTGGGCAAGGGAGGTGGTCAGGTTAACCGTCCTATTCAGACTTTTTCTCACCCAAACCTTTATATACAAGTAAGAGCGAAATCACTAGGTAAAAGAGGTGCCTCATGAAGCCTAAATGGCTCAAGATAGTTCCTGCAGCAAACACTGACTTCTCCCCTATTCAGGATATCCTGCGAAAGCAACATCTCAGCACGGTCTGCGAGGAAGCCCACTGCCCAAACATGGCTGAGTGCTGGCACCAAACAAAAACAGCTACCTTCATGATCATGGGTGATACCTGCACGAGGGGATGCAAGTTCTGCGCAATCAAGACAGCAAAAAACCCCCCGGCATTGGACCCTTTCGAGCCAGAAAGATTAGCAAGAGCGATTTCAGAAATAGACCTCGACTATGTGGTCCTCACTTCTGTCGACCGCGATGACCTCCCAGATGGCGGCGCATCCCATTTCGCCCAGTGCATATCAAGGATTAGGAAAGCGCATCCCGCTGTCTTTATCGAGGTCCTCATCCCAGATTTCAGGGGAAACCTGGATTCACTCAAGAAAGTCATCGACGCAAGACCTGATGTCCTTGCGCATAACATCGAAACAGTCGAAAGACTCCAAAGCAAGATTCGGGATCCTCGAGCGGCATACCAACAATCTTTAAACGTCCTCGCTACTGCAAAAAAACTCAACCCAGCTATCTACACGAAGTCATCCATCATGCTCGGCCTCGGGGAGACGCAACAGGAGACGAAGGAGGCCATAGACGACTTGAGAAACCATGACGTCGACATCCTCACAATGGGACAATACCTAAAGCCAAAAAACAGAGTCCTCGAAGTGAAAGAATTTATCATTCCGGAAACATTCAATCAATTTAAAAGCGAAGCCCTCGACAAAGGCTTCCTCTTCGTCGCTGCAGGCCCATTGGTGAGATCATCATACCGCGCCGGAGAGCTCTTCATGAAGAACATGCTTACACAAAGAAAGGTGATGCCGTTATCCCACGAGACATGATCAAGCAATTTCAAGTAGAACGCCTTGCAATCCTCGACGAGGAAGGCAACATCGACCAAAGCCTCGACCCGAAGCTCAGCGAGGACACCCTGAAGGTTATGTATCATCTCATGGTGCTCTCAAGGAGAATGGATGAGAAGCTCTTCTCCCTCCAACGCTCAGGCAAGATCGGCACCTATGCCCAGCTCAAAGGCCAAGAGGCCTCGGAAGTCGGCTCAGGCATGGCCATGGAAAAGACTGACTGGTTCGTACCATCTTTCAGAGAGATGGGTGTATCGATCACAAGAGGCGCAGACAGGGCAAAGATCGTCCAGTCGTGGCGAGGGGACACCAGAGCTTTCATCGCTGACAAGGACTGCAGAGACCTCCCACTAGCTATTCCCATCGCTTCTCAGACATTGATCGCGACGGGCATCGCCTGGGCCGCGAAGATCAAAGGAGAGAGGACCGCGGCAATAACCTATTTCGGCGACGGCGCCACTTCAGAGGGTGATTTTCACGAGGCGCTGAACTTCGCAGGGGTCTTCCAGGCCCCAGTGGTGTTCTTCTGCCAGAACAACTAGTGGGCGATCTCGACACCGAGGACAAAACAGACCCATGCCGAGACCATTGCCCAGAAAGCGATTGCCTATGGCATCCCCGGCATCCAAATAGATGGCAACGATATCCTTGCGGTATTCAGCGCGACGAAGGAAGCCATTGACCGCGCAAAGAAAGGGGAAGGACCTACATTGATTGAGTCCATAACCTTTCGCATGGGGGATCATACGACTTCTGATGACTCATCGAAGTACCGAGACCCTGCATTGGTCAAGGAATGGGAAAAGAAGGATCCGATAGAACGCCTCAAGAAATACTTCCAGAAGAACAACATGTGGAATGACAAGGACGCACAATGGGTCGAGGACGAAGTCGCAAAGGAAGTCCAGGAAGCTGTTGACAAAGGCTTGGCCATTCAGGAGCCTCCGCCGCCAGAGGACATGTTCAAATATATTTTCGAAAAGATGCCGAAGGAGTTTGAGCAGCAGCTCAAAGACATCAAGGATGAGCTTGGAGGTGCAAGATGACAAAACTGCATATGGTCGGAGCGCTGAACCAAGCACATTTCCAGCTGATGGAGCAGGATGATAAAATCGTTGTTCTTGGAGAGGACGTTGGCGTCGACGGCGGAGTCTTCAGGGTTACCGATGGCCTCATAAAGAAGTTCCCTGATAGGGTTTTTGACACCCCGCTTGCAGAAGCAGGCATTGTCGCGACTTCAGTAGGGATGGCCATCAACGGCCTCAGGCCGATAGCAGAGATCCAATTCTCTGGCTTTTCTTACCAAGCCTTTTACCACATAAAACAGCATCTCGCCAGATTCAGGCAGCGCAGCGATGGAACATTCACTCTGCCCATGGTGGTGAGAGCGCCGTGCGCCGGCGGCATCCACGCATTAGAGCATCATTCCGAGAGCCCGGAATCTTTTTATATCCACTGCCTAGGCGTCAAGGTGGTGATGCCCTCGGGGCCGTACAATGCCAAGGGACTTCTCGCAGCAGCGGTAAAGGACCCTGACCCGGTCATCTTCCTCGAGCCGAAGAGCATCTATCGCTCATTCAAGGAGGAAGTCCCGGACGAGCTTTATGAGGTGCCTCTCAGCGACGCTAATATCGTGAGGGAAGGCTCTCAGCTCACCCTGGTGACATGGGGGGCCATGTTGCGCAAGAGCATGGAAGCGCTCGAACAGATCAAGGATGTGGATGTCGAAGTGATCGACTTGAGAACCTTGTGGCCGTTTGACATAGATAAAGTGCTGCAATCAGTAAAGAAGACAGGACGGGCAGTCATTGTCCAAGAGGCCCCAAAAACATTGGGTTTGGCAGCAGAGATCGCGGCTCGCATACAAGAGGAAGCGATGCTCCACCTTGAAGCACCGATCATCAGAGTTACTGCGCCAGATGTTCCATTCCCCCAATACGCATTGGAGGATTATTTCATGCCGAACACCAAGCGTATCATGAACGGCATCAGGAAGGCGATGGACTTTTAATATGGAATTCAATTTTCCAGATGTGGGTGAGGGAATAACAGAAGGCAAGCTCATCAGATGGCTCGTCAAAGAAGGCCAAGAGGTCAAAGCAGAACAGCCCATGGCTGAGGTCGAGACGGATAAGGCTGTTGTAGAGATTCCAGCTCCCCAGGATGCCTTCATCGCCAAGCTCCTCTACAAGGAGGGGGACACTTTGCACACAGGAAAGCCCATGCTTGAATTCTCTGAAGGCGACCAATCTCCAAAAACAGAGGGAAAGGAGATATCAAAAGAGGAAACGAGAGCTGAGCATGTGAAAGAAGCCAGAGTTTCCCGCGCAGAAGGCGTCCTCGCGACTCCTGCAGTGCGAAAGGCGGCAAAAGAGAAAGGCATTGAGCTATCATCTGTCTCTCCAAGCGGAAAGCACGGCCAGGTGATGTTGAGAGATCTTGGTGGGACGTCTGCAAAAGAAGCCACGCCTCCTAAGAAAGCGACAACTACACAGTCCAAAGACATCCTCGCAACACCCTCCACAAGAAGATTGGCGAGAGAGCTCAAAGTTGACATTAATTCTGTCATCGGCACAGGAGATCATGGAATGATCACGAAGGAAGACATCGAGAATGCAGCGAAAAGGGGCGCCGCTGTAAAGGCTGAGAGCCGAATTCCTGTCCAGAAGCGTGCCACCCTGGTTGGCGATGAAAGGATCCCGATGACAGCCATGAGAAAAGCCATTGCAAAAAAGATGCTAGAGTCGAAGCATTCGGCCGCCCATGTGACCTTGTGCGACGACGCTGACGTCTCAAAGCTCGTCGATTTTAAAGAGAAAGAAAAAGGCATCCTCAAAGAGAAGGGCATCAAGCTCACCTATCTCCCTTTCTTCATCAAAGCGGTTGTCTCCGCGCTGCAGAAGCATCCCTATCTCAACAGCCAAGTTGATGGCGAAGACATTGTCCTGAAGAAAGACTACAACATCGGCATCGCCACGGACACCGACCAAGGCCTTCTCGTCCCTATCATAGAGGATGCAGACAAGAAAAGCATTATTGAGATAGCAAAGGAAATCATGGAGCTTGCGGCAAAAGCCAAGGACCGCAAGCTCTCCCTCCCTGAGATGACAGGAGGCACATTCACGATCACCAGCGTCGGCAGCCTCGGCATCACGGTATTCACTCCAATAATCAACTATCCTGAAGTTGCAGTACTTGGCATCGGCAAGATCAACGACAGGGCCATTGTCAAGGACGGAAAGATCGTGGTGAGAAAAGTGGTGACACTCTCCTTGAGCGTCGACCACAGGATCATCGACGGCGCGGAGGCTGCAAGATTCCTCAATGATCTCATTGTACTGCTTGAGGACCCGGATCGATTGTTGATGGAGATGACCTGATGGTTGTCGGCTCTCTTACGATAGACACCGATGTGGCCGTCATCGGCGGCGGTCCTGGAGGGTATGTGGCTGCGATCCGGGCAGGACAGCTCGGAAAGGACGTCACCTTGATTGAAGAAAAGGATTTAGGGGGGATCTGCCTCCACCATGGCTGCATCCCCACAAAAGCGATCATCCATGCTTCCAACTATCTCGCTACGATTCAGGAATTTGACAAGATGGGGATCCATATCAATGATTACAGCGTCGATCTCAAGAAGATGAAGGCCTGGAAGGATGAGATTATCACAAGACTTGATGGAGGCATCCATACATTGATGAAGAAATATGGTGTCGAGGTCATAACAGGAAGAGCCTCATTCAAGAGCAGCACTCAGCTATCCATCTCTGGAAAGAGCGATGTCAACACCATCAATTTCAAGCAGGCGATCATAGCGACAGGCTCCCTCCCAATCGAAATCCCTGGTTTTCCATTCTCAAATCCTAAAGTATGGTCATCGAGGGATGCACTGCAATTAGATGAAGTTCCCAAGAGCCTTATCATCATCGGCGGGGGCTATATCGGCACTGAACTCGGCACAGTATTTGCAAAGCTCGGCGCTCATGTGCAGATCGTCGAGATGACTGATAGGCTCCTCCCCCAGCTCGACCATGAGATCGTTGATGTTTTCGCGAAGAAGTTTGCAGACCTGGGGGTCAAGACCCATTTCAATTCAAAGGCCAAGGGCATGGAAGAGACAGAGCACGGCGTCAAGGTCCATATCCAGACTGATGGCAAGGATGCTGTTTTAGAGGGGGACAAGGTATTGGTTGTCGTCGGCAGACATCCGAATACAAAGGATGTCGGCTTAGAGAATACCAAGGTAGTACTGGATAATCATGGCTTCATCAATGTTGATGAGCAGAGACGGACATCCGATCCTGACATCTTCGCTGTCGGCGACGTCATCGGACAGCCAATGCTCGCACACAAGGCATCGCGGGAAGGAAAGGTAGCCGCTGAGGTCATCTGCGGCAAGCCGTCAGCATTCGACAACAAGATCATCCCCTTCGTCGTCTTCAACGACCCAGAGATAGCATCTGTCGGCATGACAGAAGAAGAAGCAAGGAAGGCTGGAAAGGAAATAAACAGTGGAAGGTTTCCCTTCTCCGCGCTGGGGAGAGCGCTCACGTTGAACCGGACAGAAGGCTTTGTCAAGTTTGTTGCAGAGAAAGAGACAGGCACCGTCCTCGGCATGCACTGCGTCGGCCCTGGCGCATCAGACATCATCTCTGAAGCCGCGCTCGCCATTGAGATGGCCGCGACAGTGGAAGATATCGCCGCAACCATCCATCCCCACCCCACGCTCCCAGAATCCCTCATGGAAGCTGCAGAGGCGACCATGGGCGCATCAGTACACATCTTCAATTCTCCGAAGTGATGCCGGCAAGATCCGCAAACATTTAATAAGATATGATCCATTTCATTGCCTATGCAGTTTCAGCGTAAGATCCATGGCAAGCCCAAATCGCGGGTGGCCGTTCTTTTTCCTCATTGGAAGAGCCGTCCCTTCATGTATGCCCATCTCATCAGAGTACTTTCCAAGCATGTCCAAGTTCTTGAATATCATTACACACCTGACATTCTCACTTCGGATGTTGAACAGACCATTCAAAACTTTCAACAGATCGGAGAAGATGCCGTCCAATGGATTGGATCACTCAAGCACAGAAGTGTAGGAGTCCTCGGATTCAGCATAGGGTCTTTCCTTGCCTTTCAGCTCGCTGCTCGTTCGTCATCTGTCAATAAGGTCATTGCAGTGACTGCTTGCGACTCTTTCACTGACTTCTTCTGGGATGGAAATGCGACGAGAAAGATGAAAGCAGAATTGCAGAGCAAGGGTTATGATAAGAAGAGACTCGACAAGGAATGGCATGTCCTTTCTCCTCAGCCCATTTCCAAAAAAACATTGCTCTTTCTTGCCGCCAAGGACAAGACTATTCCTATCGAGTCAGGGAAGAGACTGTTGAATAGGCTGAAAAATACTGAGGTCCGGATTGTTGATCGTTCCCATGCAGGGATTATCTCCTGCCTCCTCATGAAAGTAGCTCCATTGAAAGAATTCCTGACTTGATCAGATGAGCTTCTTCAATTTCTTGATCTCGTGTTCAGGGATGCCGCCGACGAGTTCGCTTCCGGGCACATCCTTGTTTATGAGTGAATCCATGGCAATGATCGCTCGGTCTCCGATGGTGATACCGCCTCGGATGATGGAGAATGCACCGACAAGGACTTGTTCTCCTATGTGCACCCGCCCATATCGCGCATGCTTGATCGTGAACTCATGGGTGAGGATGGTGGCATGCTCACCGATGATCGTGCCGTCCCCGATAGTGATCAGTTCAGGGAGGAACGGATCGATGTAGACATCGCTTGCGATGTAAACCTCCTTGCCGATTTTCATGCCACAAAGACGGTACAATCTGTTCTTCCATTCCCCGCCGGAAACCATTCGCAGGAGCTGGAAGAGCGGCTTGCGGAAGAGCTGTACGCCGATCAGCCGAAGGATGAAGCGGAGAGGGATCTTGCTCTTCAGGGCATCGGCCTGGAAGCCGATAAGAGAGTTGAGATGTTTCCCCTTGTATTCAACGACAAGGATCTTATGGTCTGTCTGGAGGAATTCGAGCAAGGTGGGAATGAACTCGCCTTCAGCATATTCTTTGAACAGGCCATGATACCTCTTTTCCATGCGGAATATGTTCAATTTATAACTATTAATGCTTTTCGGTATAGTGAAAGCCATTGTGAGATCGATGTGGATAGATTATGCAGTATTGACGATAGGCGCACCGGTGCACATATTCAAAGCATAGGATTAAATATAACTTCTTCTACTATGCTCGCGCCCATCACGGGCGAAGGCGAAATTATGGAACGCACCATTGTATGTGAATCCTGCCGAAAGGCGGTGCCGGTAGATGAGATTAGGTACATGACCTCTCCAACAGGACAGAAGAAGCTTTGCACAACATGCAAGCCAAGGGCCTTGGCCAAGCCTCAGATACATGTAAAAGAACAGACAAAGCTCCAGTATCAATGCGCCCATTGCAAGTATAAGTTTAAGCATGACTCCATGAGCCCATCACGGTTATCATGCCCCTACTGCGGGAGGACAGAAAATATAATGCAGGTCAAGAGTCCTTCATTCTGATGCCGAGACCATCAAGATCGTGGATGAGCTGTTCAGGTTTCTTGTAGAGAATAGTCTTCATGCCCGAATTCTTCGCTCCCTCAATGAACTCAGGAAGATCATCGATATAGAGGCATTCTTCTGGTTTCAAGCCGGTGCCTTCAAGAAGGATCTTGTATATCCGTGGATCCGGCTTCAGCAGCTTATGTTCATAAGATATGACAATCTTCTCGAAATCCTTGCTGAAAGGCAATCCACGCTTGAAGCGGTCATGTGCTATCTCGCTATTGTTGGATAGCAGGAACAGCCGGTAATGCTTCTTCAGCTTTTTCAAGAGTTTCTGTACCGGCAAGATGGGCTTAATATATTGCGAATAGAACGGCCCGAAGTAGTTATCCACTGTAAACGCGACCCAAAACTCCCTGCTCATCTCAGCGAGGAATCCCTCTGTGGTGAACTCCCCTGCATCAAAACGAATACGATTGGCAAATTCCTTTTTGGCGAATTTTACCGGATCAAGGCTGAAAGTCTTTGATATCTCCTTCACGAATCCTTCGTTATCAAAATACTCAAGGACATTGCCCCAGTCAAAGATGATTGCCTTTATCATCTATAGATATGCAAGGTCATTATACTTAATGCTTTCTATTGAACCCATATTGTTCCATGATTGGTTTCCAATAGCTGTTCCCCAATAGCGAAATGTTTATAAATCACCTAATTACCCAAATTAACAAGATATTGGGTTTTCATTGCTAATTAACCACTACATCTTGTGGTTTTGTCACAACCCCAAAGAGGTGCTTTATATGGCGGCAAGCCACATTTCCATGCTTCGAAAAAGAGACGGCCGTGTGGTCGAATTTGAAATACAGAAGATAGCCGATGCCATATTCGAGGCCGCAAAATCAGTTGGCGGCAAAGACCGGAGCATGGCTGACAAGATGGCCGAAAAGGTCTTGACCATTCTCGAGTTCACCTTTGGTGCAGAGAAGATCCCTTCTGTTGAGGAAGTCCAAGATATTGTTGAAAAGGTGCTCATAAAGTCTGGCCACGCCAGGACAGCCAAAGCCTATATTTTATATCGAAAGCAGCACGAAAAGGTTCGAGCTACCAAAGGAGCCTTCCTTGAAGTCAAGAACACCATGGATGAGTACTTAGACCGATCAGACTGGCGTGTCTATGAGAACAGCAACGCTGATTACTCCTTCTCAGGCTTGATGTCCCACGTTGCGGGCAAGATCATTGCCAATTATACGCTAAATGAGATTTATTCTGACAGGGTTGGAAGAGCCCATCGGGACGGAGATCTCCACATCCACGACCTTGGATATGGTGTTGTTGCCTATTGCTGCGGTTGGAGCCTGAAAGGACTCATTCTGCAGGGCTTTGGCGGCGTCCCTAAAAAAATCCGCTCTAAGCCGCCAAAACACCTTGAGGTTGCCGTTGTCCAGATGGTCAACTTCTTAGGAACAATGCAGATGGAACACGCCGGTGCGCAGGCTTTCTCCTCTGTTGACACACTCCTCGCTCCCTTTGTGAAGGTCGATAAGATTGATTACAAGAAGGTAAAGCAAAATATGCAGATGCTCGTCTTCTCCCTCAATGTTCCCTCAAGATGGGGCTGCCAAGCACCGTTCACCAATTTCACGTTTGACTGGACGGTTCCAGATGATATGGTTGACAAGCCGGCCATTGTCGGCGGCAAAGAGCAGGATTTCACCTATGGTGACTGCCAGAAGGAGATGGACATGATCAACCGTGCATTCATTGAGGTCATGGTCGAGGGAGATGCCGATGGCCGGACATTCTTCTACCCGATCCCTACATATAATATCACCAAGGCCTTCAACTGGGAATCTGAGAATGCAAGACTCCTCTTTGAGATGACGGCAAAGTATGGAACCCCTTATTTCCAGAATTTCATCAATTCAAAGCTGAACCCATCTGATATCAGGAGCATGTGCTGTCGGCTGCAGCTTGACCTTAAAGAGCTCAGATCAAGGATGGGAGGGCTTTTCGGTGCTGCTGACCAGACTGGCTCTATCGGTGTCGTAACATTGAACATGCCCCGCATGGGCTATCTCGCGAAGAATGAACAAGAATTCCTAGACCGCGTCTCTGTCTTGATGGACATTGCCAAAGAAAGCCTGGAGATGAAGCGCAAGGTCATCGATAAGAATCTCAAGGCAGGCCTCATGCCCTTCTCCAAGATGTTCCTCGGTTCGTACAAGAATCATTTTTCCACCATCGGGTTGAATGGCATGCACGAAGCCTGCCTCAATCTCCTTGACAAAGGCATTGATTCTAAAGAAGGCAAGGAACTCGCGACCAAGACATTGAACTTCATGCGCGAGAAACTGAAGACCTTTCAGGAAGAAACAGGTAACCTCTACAATCTGGAGGCCGTTCCGTGCGAGTCAGCAACCTATCGATTTGCCCGAGAGGATCTCAAGCGCTATCCAGAGATCAAGACAGCGGGAACCCCTGGAAGGCCATACTATACAAACTCAACACATCTCCCTGTGCATCACACAGAGGATGCCTTTGATGCATTGGAACATCAGGATGAGCTGCAGACATTGTACACCGGCGGCACAGTGCTCCATTGTTTTATCGGAGAGCGCATCGATGACTGGAAAATGGCAGCAAAGATGGTGAAGAAGATCGCATACAACTTCAACTTACCCTATTTTACATTGACCCCGACGTTCTCTGTCTGTCCAGAACACGGGTATATCAAGGGAGAACATTTTGAATGTCCGTTTGATGTTGAAAAAATCGAGGTGAAAGCATGAAATGCAGCAAAAAAACAGAGGTCTACTCAAGGATAGTGGGCTATTATCGACCAGTCCAGAACTGGAACGATGGCAAGAAGCAGGAGTTCGCAGACAGGAAGACATTTCTCGTCGCCGAAGCTCCCATAGCAAAATGAGGTTATCCCGTGATAGCTGGTCTGCAGAAAACAACGCTGATCGACTATCCGGGTAAGCTTGCTTCTGCGATTTTCACTTCTGGCTGCAATTTCCGCTGCGGCTACTGCCACAATAAGGATCTCGTCGAGGGGAACACTCCAACGATTCTTATGGCAGAGATCCTTTCTTTCCTTGATTCACGGAAGAATATTCTTGAAGGGGTCTGCATCACTGGCGGCGAGCCCACGATCCATAAGGAGCTTCCCTCCCTCTGCAAGAGCATCAAGGAGCTTGGGCTGTCTGTGAAATTGGATACAAATGGAACAAATCCAGTGATGCTGAAGAAACTTATTGATGAGAGACTGGTTGACTACATCGCCATGGACATCAAGGCTTCCTTCGAGAACTATGAGAAGGTCTCTTATGTTCCCGTTAAAGTTGAAGCGTTGAAGGAAAGCGTCGGGATCATCAAGAAGTCTGGCATTGAACACGAGTTTCGTACAACCTTAATTCCAGATGTCATCGACGAAGATGAAATCGAGGCCATCGCCGAGATCGTCGGCGACTCACCTTATTTCCTGCAGCAGTTCAGGGCTGCGCCGACTGCCATGGACCCTAAGTATCGGCATATGGAGGCGCTGTCTTCTGCGAGGGTTGAGGAGTTGAAAGCAGTTGCTGGGAGTGAGTTGAGGGGGAGTTGATTCCTCTTCATTTTTCTCTTGTTTCCTTGACATATTGCGATACAGGTTTTCCATCGATAGCAACAAAAGCCGTATCTCCATCAAGATAATAGAATCTCTCAGGGAGCTCATTACCTAAAACCTGTTCCACGTTGGCTTTTGGCTTCATTTGATTGACCTTTTGTTCCAATGCTTTATTCGTAAAGCCATTCACTATGAATGTCCCTAAGGTTGAATAAAGGGCAATCATGAGCACTGATTCAAAGGATATACCAAATCGGTTATTTGCTGATTCCCTAGTTGACGACACCTGATATCCATATTTGATGAGTTCTTTTTCTTCTGCCCACTTCTCGGGTCCTCGGATACGGCAAACAAGATGGTCTTCGTCAGGCTTGGGAAGAATATAAGAGAATCCGTCTTTATCACTTCCGAGAGGAAGTTCTCCAATCTCTATCAGATTGAATTTCACGCTATCAGATCTATTTGGAGATCCTTGTTTATAATTAAATCTTAGTGGACCTAATGTTGGTTGTCCATATTTACCGGCTAATAGGTCACGAGTGTAGTAATCAGAAAAATGAGTTGCCATACCTTTGCATACGTCTTCAAGGATTTTTTCATTCTCTTCAATAGGACGAGGACTAGATGATCGAAAGTCATGGACAAAATCCATTATCCTTCTTGCAGTCTCATTGCCATCATCTGCATATCTCGTAATGACACCTATATGACCGGCCCACCAAGGGTCATGATTGAATTCTTCGTCTGACATTTTTCCACCTTAAGTATTTTGATAGTATGTTACCACTACAAAGACGTATCAATTATATCAATCTTCCCCCTCAATTTTCAGTCAAAAAGAGAAATATTTATATAATTCCTAGTAATATGACTAATTATGCCTATCAAGTTAGATGTCAAGGACAAGAAGATTCTCTACGAATTAGACATTGACAGCAGGCAATCCGCTTCCCAATTGGCAAAGAAAGTCGGCATCTCAAAGCAGGGCTGCACATTCAAGATCAACAACCTCGTTAAAAAGGGAGTCATTAAATCCTTCATCGCAGTCATCAACACACCATTGATAGGCCATCTCTCCTTCAGGATGTATTACAAGCTCATCGACATCACACCCAAAGAAGAGGAAGAATTCAGGAATTTTTTCATAAACCATAAAGATATCCCGTGGTTAGTAGGCTGCCAAGGCATCTGGGATTATATTGCGGTCTGTTTCCCGGAAGATTTCAGCGGCTTTGAGCAGTTCAACGTTGAACTGACAAATAAGTTCGGCAAGTTCATCGAGAAGAAAGATATCGCTTTAGTAACAGTTGCCCATCATTTCCGTTCAGGCTACATATTAGGAGAAAAAAAAGATCTTATCCCACTGCTCTACGCTGGCCAGCCAAAAGACACAGTTACGCTCGATGAGACAGAGAAACAGATCCTCGCTTTCCTGACAAAGGATGCGAGAACATCGTTGATCGAAATGGGGAAATCACTTAGTATTCCGTCGAAGACCATAAGTTACCGTATTGATAAACTAAGAAAAAGCCAAGTCATAGAGGGATACACCATGACCGTCGACTATGACAAGATCGGCTTCGAACGATACAAGATGTTCATCAGGATCAAGAACATGACACCGAAGAGAGAGAATGCATTCATCCAATATTCGAGGACACACCCTTACCTCATGTATTACAGCAAGTCCATCGGCGAGAATGACGTCGAGCTGGAGTTCATCGTGAAAAACAGCATCCATCTGCGGGAGATCATTGCTGATATCAGGGAACGATTCGGCGACCTCATCAAGAGCTTTGAGACACTTAAGATATACAAAGAATACAAGCTTGACTTCTATCCGTGGAGGAAGATTGAGAAGGGGACAAAACCTGTTAAGAGTGTGTCAAAAAAGACTAATAGCTGATGACATCGACTCCGACAAACGATCTATCTCGTGTTATAATTCTTGAAACACCATGGCTTAGATAACTCCCGGCAATCATACAGTCCTGATGTCCAAAAGTATTTCCTTTCTTCTTGCCTCCCCTATAGAGATGACTCCCAATGACTGCAGATTCCCTGTTGAAAGGGAGTGATTGGAATGACTGGATCGCATCCAAGAACAACTCTTGATGCTTCTCGCTCAGATTGCCGCAGAGGAATTCATAGACAACGAGTTCGCTCACCCGAAGAAGCCGTACATACTTATGCATCAACTCCGTCGCGACAGGATCGCCTTGCAGGAAATCGATCAGGAAACTCGTGTCAATGCCGATTGTTCCAGTCTTTGTTGATTGCTTTCCTTGCATTGGCTACCTCGCTTAGATCTATATGTTTAAATGCGCCAGCAAAACGCATGATGTCCTCACTGCTTCTACTCATACCAAGAATGACCTCAGAAAAACTTCGTTCTCCCTTGATGGTCTTCAGGTAATGGTATGCCTCTTCCGTGATGGTAATCGATGTTGTACCCATACAAGTATTAGTACTTGTACTTGTATATAAATCTTTCCGTCCTTTATCCGGGAGAAGAGAGGATGACGTCGAAGAAATCTGACAGCATACCGTAAAAACCAAACAAATATACCTCCCCAACGTACAATTTATAAGCTCATCATAATACCTCATCAGAATGCAGTACAAGAGTCTGACATTAGATCCCTTCCAAGAGGAATCAATCCAAGCCATTGAAAAAGGCCAATCAGTCGTGGTTTCTGCCCCTACAGGCTCTGGAAAGACATTGATAGCGGATTATATCATCAACAAGGACATCCATAAAGGCATCCGAGTCATCTACACCGCACCGATCAAGGCGTTGTCAAACCAGAAGTACAAGGAGTTCAGCGAAGAATACGGCAAGGAGAAGATAGGCCTCCTCACCGGAGACATCGTCCGCAATCCTGAGGCGCCCATCCTCATCATGACAACAGAGATCTATCGAAACATGGCCCTCTCTAGGGATCCAATGATGGACAAGATTTCTTATGTCATCTTCGACGAGATCCATTACATCAATGACATCGAACGAGGCTATGTCTGGGAGGAATCGATCATCTTCTCCCCCGAGCAGGTGAGATTCCTCTGTCTATCAGCAACGATCCCTAATGCACAGGAGTTCGCCTCATGGATCAATGCCATAAAAGGCCATGAGGTCATCACTGTGGTACATGAGAAAAGAGAAGTCCCGCTTGAGATTAACTTCTATGCAAAAGGGACTGGTATCGCCTCCTTGGAGGACATCCGAGAGGTCATCAACATCCCAGAGTACAGCCGTGCCATGCGCTCTCGTGCCCGCCCTCCGAAGTCGTTCATGCACCTCGACCTCATTAGGGATATCAGGAACCAAGTGCCCTGTTTATTCTTCTGTTTTTCACGGAAGAAATGCCAAGATTATGCATTGGATCTGCTCAAGACCAATATGTTTTCCCATGATCCGAAACGGCTCACGCTGGCGCGCAAGAAGCTCCAGTCCGCCTCGCCTGATATAAGAGAGCTCTCGTCGACGAGGACACTCCTCAATGTCCTGCCGTACGGCATCGCTTTCCACCATGCAGGACTCATTCCCATCCAAAAAGAGATCGTGGAGGAGCTCTTCGGCCTGGGCCTGATCAATGTGCTGTTCACCACAGAAACATTCGCAGTCGGAATCAACATGCCGGCAAAGACCACCTGTTTCGATTCATTGAGGAAGTATGATGGGATCTCATTCAGGCATATCTATGCAAAGGAGTTCTTTCAGATTGCAGGACGCGCAGGAAGACGGGGGATCGACAAGAAAGGTTTTGTCTATGCCATGCTCGAACACAGAGACTTCGATTACAAGCTCATCAAGAAGTTAATTGGAAAAGATGAGGATCCGATCAAGTCCCAATTCAGGCTGTCGGTGAACACGGTCCTGAGCATGATACGCGATCACACCCAAGACGAGATTGACACCATCCTGACACATAATTTTTTCACCTATCAGAAGTTCGGGAACCGCTTCGACAAGCAGAAGAATGTGTTCGGCTATAGTTTTGATCGCATCAAGAAACGCTTGATAAATCTAGGATATATCAAAGAGGGTAAGCTTACTGCAAAGGGGCAGTTCACCGCAGGCATCTATGCAGACGAGATCCTTTTAGGAGAGATATTCGCAACGCCCTTCCACCAGGAACTGAATGAGTATCAGATCCTGCTCTTGCTCGCCTGCTTGTGTTATGAGCCGCGAGAAAGGGATAATTTGGGGAAGCCACAGTACACAAAGGATATCCGGGATTTGAAACGACGGATTCAGGGTTCGCAGACTCTGGCAAGGGAGAAGAAATTCGCACAGTTAGTGCCTATGACTGCTTTCATCCACCCTTGCTATCATGGCAAGACGATCTTCGACATCGTCAAAGGCACAGACCTTTTAGAAGGCGACCTTTTACGGTTCTTCAGCCAGATGCTTGACCGCATGAACCAGGTGAGGAAAGCGACGACAGACCGACGCTTAGAGCAGACGATGAGGAGCTGCAAGGACATTGTTCTAAGCTGCCTGAATCACATCGATGTGCTGGAAGAATGAGGGATTATTTTGCGAGCTTTAGAATCTTATGCATGGCTTCGATGAAGGTCTTCATTTCATCCTCAGTGTTATACACATAGCAAGAAGCCCGGACACTGCCAGGAAGATGATGTTTATTGAACCAGGAATGCACGCAGTGGGCGCCGGCGCGGACAAAGATCTTATGCTGGTTCAGCATCCCGCCGACATCCAATGGCTTCAATCCCTTGACCATGAAATTGAAGATTCCAGAACGTTTCCTCGGCTCCCCTGGACCGATGAGCTTGACTTTTGTAGATAATGCCTCAGTGATCAATTTGTTGAGTCGATATTCCTGGTCTTGGATGGTATGATATCCTAATTTCTTAATGTATCGGCATGCCGCGCCCAAGCCGATGAGTCCAGAATAGTTCTGCAGCCCTGCTTCGAACCTCTCAGGGATGGACTCGAGAGCATATCCATCATAGGTTGAGTCTATCACAGTCTCCCCCCCGAGGATGAGCGGAGAGAGCTTCTCGAGGCAGTCTTTCTTCCCATACAATACTCCTGTACCGCTCGGTCCCATCAATTTGTGCCCTGAAAACGAGAGGAAATCCACGTCAAGGGCCCTGACATCGACATCCCTTCCAGGAACACTCTGCGCAGCGTCGACGAGAAGCAATGCCCCGTGCCGGTGGGTGATCTTCGCGATCTCCTTGATCGGGTTCGTGACACCATCTAAATTTGATGTGTGCACGAGGGAAACAAGCTTTGTCTTCTCTGTGAAACAGTTATCAAATGCGTCAAGGTCAAAGGCATTGTCCTCTTTGCTTGAACAGATGCGCACAGATATGCCCTCTTTCTTCTTCCGCAACCAAGGGATGAGATTAGAGTTATGTTCCTTATCAGAGATGATGACTTCATCTCCGTTCTGCAGCCCGAAGCCTGAAGCGACGATGTTGATGCCCTCAGTCGTGTTCCTTGTGAAGATGATCTGCTTCTCATCCTTTGCGCCGATAAGGTCCTTTACCGCGCGCCTTGTACGGAGCACTTCAGTCTCCACCCTGTCCGCGAAGTCGTGCGCACTCCTCCCTGCACATGCTGTGTAATCATTATAATAAGCGTTCATCGCATCGATGACCGGCAAAGGCTTGAGCGCCATGCATGCACTGTCAAGGTAGATCATCTTCTGGTGGAGAACAGGAAAATCTTCACGCAGTTCGGTTATGTTCATGATAGTTCACTATCGATGATGGTCTTGAAGGTCCTGAAAGGTTTCGGCCCGACGATGACTTGTTCATTGATGAAGAAGGTCGGAGTTCCGTAGACGCCTGCGCGCATGCCTTGCAATGAGTCAGAGTCGACCTCGTTCTTGGTGATACCGGCGTCCATGCAGTCATGCAGTTGCTCAAGGTCTATTCCCGCATCGGATGCGAGATCATCGAGCACTTGCATATTGAAAGGGCCCTCATAGCGCATGAGCGCTTTGTGGAATGGTGCATACTTGCCCTGTACAATTGCGCAGTCAGCCGCCTCAGCAGCTTCCTGGGCAAAGGAATGCGTGGGAATGATGAATGTCTTGAATTGGAGATTGACCCTGCCATCATAATAGTCGAGGACTTCCTCAATGTTCTCCTCTGCCTTCTTGGTGAAGGGACAGCTATAACACCCAAATTGTATTATGGTGAGTTCAGCGTCGGGGTTGCCGAACATCGGGTCATCATCATCGAGTTCTGGGTAGATGATCTCTTGCTGACGATCGACGTCTGTTTCAGAAATGCCGGTATTCTGTCCAGTCGGGTCGAAGACGCAGAAGCCGGTGTCTGCCGGGCCGTTGCAATTTCCGTACAATGCATAGTTGTACACCCCTATGCCGCTGACAATGGTGCTCCAGATGAAGATTGCAACCAATACCCAGCTGAGGACCACATAGTTGTGATAGAAGAACTTTGCAAGTCCTGGGGATACTTTCATCGCCTTGCCGGCAATGGCTGATTTTATTCGTTCATCAAGGTTAGAACGGCATTTCCGCAGGGTTAAAGTGCGGAAAGCGCAGTCGATCGCATCCGCTGCCAATCGTCGATACCTCACGCTGAAGATGCCTAGTAGGGCAAAGATCGGCAGTGCGATGAAGCATAATACCATTTAAGAGTCTAATCAGCAGGGGTTTATAAATATTGCCTTGGTTATAGGTGAGATAGGAGTCAACGCATATTGATCCATTCATCAGAGGCGTATTTCTTGGAGAGTTCCTTGGCTTTGGCCATCTCAGGAACGTGATAGCAGCTGCGTTCTGTGCCTCTTGCTTGAAAGGCCTCGTCCACTGCCTTGACTACATCAGAAAAGGGGATGTCTTTGAGCTGTTTAATGGAAGTTACCCGTTTCTTCACGCTCTGGATGAGCTTATCAGCGATCTTCTCCTTGTCCACTTTAAGGAGGGAGAACATCTTGTCGACATCCACATCATAGAGCAGTGTGCCATGCTGCAATAGGACGCCTCCTCTGCGCGTCTGCGCATTGCCGGATATCTTCTTGCCATCAGCCAGGATATCATTGATGGGCTGGAAAACGCTCTTTATGCCTATCGACTCCAAAGCTTTGATGACTGTGCCGCAGATCTCTTGGTAGGACGCAAGGATATCTTTGAAGAAGTCTTTCTCCGGGCCGATGATAGAGTAAGTAACCTCTCCGTTGGTATCATGGTAGACAGCGCCGCCGCCAGTTAATCGTCGAACGATCTCAACTCCTGCAGCTTTGCACGCATCAATATCCACCTCATTCTTCAAACCCTGGAAATAGCCGATGGAGATTGCTGAGGGCGCCCAGCCATAGATGCGGATGACGCCTTGCCCTGTCTCTCTGACAGTTTCCATCAGTGCCTCGTCTAAGCCCATGTTCAGCGCAGCTGGGAAGCGCTGAAAGCCAATTATTCTATAGTTCATAGCGCCTCCTCCAAGGTGTCGATGATATGCTCTGTTGAGATGCCGATGAGTTTCGCTTCGTTCTTATCGAGAATGTGATTGAGTTTGTCGACGAGCTTCCTCTTTTCTAAGGGAACAGGCTCTCCAAGCAGCGCTTCCTCCATCTCCTCGATTGTGTCCTCAGGATGCAGGAAGAAGTCGCCGGTGATCTTGACAGAGTCTAAGCTGTCCTTTGCCTCAACGTCGACGCGCAGCAGCTTGCCGCCCTCTACTTTTTTGGTCGCAGAACCCATAGCTTGTTCACGGGCAATGCTCTTTAAAAAACTTTGGGGAAAGAAAAAAAATTAATTAAAGTTCATATGAATAAACTCTTCCACATAATTACCCGCCCAGTCTTCTGCCGTGCCTTTTAGACCAGCATAGGTTAAATTCGTGCCATTATAAGCAAATTCATCTATTGCACCGCAATTATAATGAGGATTTGAACAAATTTGATCTACGAGGAATATCCACGGCCCGTTTTCATCAAATCTGTAGAAAAGCTCTACCTTTCTCGTACTCGATTGGTCATCTGAAGCCTCAATGTCACCGATGAAGGTATCATTTCCATCATTATGGGTCAAGTTAAAGGTGTAAATGGTGGGTGGAGTTTCATCATTCACATGATCCTCTCCCACGTTGAGACAATAG
>JBDRLS010000120.1:0-2809 GCA_043812875.1 Nanobdellota archaeon | reverse complement strand
TCCCGTTGACTGCCGCCGATGATCTCCCCATATCCTTCTGGGGCGAGCATGTCCATGCACAACGCCCTTCCAGGATCGTCTTTATCCTCGGGTTTATAGAATGCCATGATCTCTTTAGGATAATGGGTTACGATAAGGGGTTTGTCAAAATGTTTCATGATGAGATCTTCCTCTATCGTGCGCAGATCCTTCCCGAAGGGGATGTCAACGCCCTCTGTCTCCTTGAGCATCTTTAATACATCTTCATATTTGAGACGGGGGAACGGCGCAGTGATCTTCTTCAGTTTAGCGATGTCCTGGCCCAGGATCTCGAGATCATGTTCATTCTTCTCAACGACTTTCCTGACAATATATGCAACACACGCCTCTGCGGACTTTGCCAAACCATTGAGGTCCTGCCATGCTGTCTCGACTTCAGCCATCCAGAACTCTGAGAGGTGTCTGCTCGTCTTTGATTTCTCTGCACGAAAACATGGCGAGATGGTGAAGAGCTTCTCTAATCCGAAGATCGCTGCCTCAGCATAGAGCTGCCATGATTGAGATAGGAAGATCTTGGTCTTGTAATATTCACTTCGAACAGCGTCGACCCGCCTTCGCATTGGTTCGGCTGGAGGATAGGAGGAGGCATCTCGTGATATCCTTGATTGCGATAGAACTCCCTGAAAGCCTCGAAGACCGTGCTTCTCACCTTGATGATCGAGCTCATCTTCCTTGACCTGATCCAGAGATGGCGCTTGTCCAGCAAGAATTCCGGGCTCTGGTCCTTGGTGATGGGGAAGGCATGGCTCTCCCCGACGACCTTCAAGCTTTCCACTTGGATCTCATAGCCTGTCGGCGCGCGCTTGTCTCCCTTGATCTCGCCTTTGACTTCCACAGAGGCCTCCATCGTGGCTTTGTCTGTTTCAGGCCAATCTTTATGGTCCGCGCCGATGACGCATTGGATGATATTCGTCCCGTCCCGGACGATAATAAACTTGAACTTGTTGGATCCCCGTTCCCGGTAGACCCAGCCGCGTATTGCTATCTTGCCCTTGCCCTTGTCCATTGCTTCCTGGATTGAGATGAATGTCATAGAGGCAAGGACCCTATGGAGCTATAAAAAGGTTTTCCTGCGAAGGGGAAACCAATATTATCTTTTGGCATATCTAAATTTCTTATCATATTTCGGGTGATTAAGGATATCAATGATAAAACAAATAACCTCAATCTGATCACCTTTGATAGTGTAAAGCATTCTCCAATAATGCACCAATTCAACTCTCCATAGATTTTGAACGTTATATTCCTTGGGTATCTGTTTCTTAGGTATGTTATCTCCATAAAATGGGTTTGTTTTGATGAAATTAATTTTCTGATTGATGGATCGAAGTAATTTTATCTCTTCTGTGTTATCTTTGCCTTCCTGGCTTTGTGATTCTACAAGCTGCTTAAGTTTTTCATATTCTGATTTTGCGTTATCTAAGAGAATGACTCTTGTCGGTTTGTTCATACTTCTATTCCTCGTTTTATCAACGCATCCAATTCCTTTCTCTCAGCATATATCCAAAGGACGCCTTTTGTTCCAATGATAATTTTTCCACTGAATTGCAAATAGTCTAAAATGTATAAGAGTGTTTGATGCATAACTTTCCGTGGAAGTCGACGCTTGAGTTCCGCAACCGAGAGGGGCTCTCCGGCTTGTTGCAATGTGTCCTCCACCATCAAAACAGTGCCCAAGGTTGGTGAATGGCTATTTGTCTCCTTTTTTTTTCGTTTCATTGATTTTTTCATTTTACATACCTCATTGATATAAATTTATATCAAATGAGTATATATTTATATATAAATCTTTTGTTTAGTCGAGAGGACTCTCCACCCCTTTAAGATTCCGTTTTGAAACACGAATGTAACTCAAAGTCGTTTTGATATGACTATGGCCGAGGAGCCGTTGGATGTGTGGTAATGGAGTACCATTGTCGATGAGGTGGGTGGCGAAGCTGGAGCGGAGGGCGTGAGGAAAGATTCTGCCTTTGACGCCTGCTCGCTTAGCGGCTTGCTTGACCACCATCTCCGCGGTGCGTTTGGAGATATGAGGATTGCCGTGATTTGAGGGGAAGAGATATAGACTGGTGTCTGTTCGTTCATTATTGAAAGCATGGAAATCTTCAAGAAACCGTTTTGAGACGATTATCATCCGATCGTTCCCCCCTTTGCCTTCGCGGATGATGCCTGTTCCATCAGAAGCATTGATGTCAGATGATTTCATTTTGACCGCTTCGCCCACCCTCACTCCTGAACCATAGAGCAGTTCGAGGAGGAGACGATGCTTGATGTTTTTCGTTGATTCTATCATGGCAAGAACATGTTCCTTTGAGATGACTATGGGCAGATGTCTTTTCTTCTTCGGATAGACCCAGCGGAACTTCCGCCGCAAGACTTCAGAATAATAGAAGCGGAGAGCGGCTACTGCGTTGTGGCGGGAGGAAGGCTCCAGGCCCTTCTTATGAAGGAACAGCAGATAGCTCTCGATGTCTTTCTGGGCGACTTCCTTTGGTGACTTCCTGATCCAGGAGAGGATCGCATGGTTCCAATAGACATAAGCCTTCATCGTCTGCCTGCTGAAGCCTCTGAGCTTCATCTCATTGAGGAGTATGTCGCGTTCGATCATGACAGGAGGATGATTTCAGGCGATATAAATAGCTCACGCAAGCATGTCCAGTGTACAGTGACGAGAAAAAGTCTAAGAACACCGGATGTAATTTATCAGAATTGGAAATAATCCAGAAGATAATAGGTAGGCCCGTCCCCGCATTCATGAAAACCAGGTTTT